>JBKPBU010000110.1:0-3497 GCA_046727015.1 Candidatus Methylomirabilota bacterium
GGCGCCGGCCCCGTTAGGTGCCATAGCGCACCCGCGGGTCGAGCACCCCGTACAGCATGTCCACCGCGAGGTTCGAGAGGATCACGACCGCGGCGATGAACATGACGAGGCTTTGCACGATCGGATAGTCGCGCCACAGGATGGCCTGCACGAGGAAGCGCGCGATGCCCGGCAGGTTGAACACGGTCTCGGTGACGACGAGGCCCCCGATCAGGAACGCGAACTCGATGCCGATGACGGTCACCACGGGCAGTATCGCGTTCTTGAGCGCGTGGCTCCAGATCACCGTGCGCTCGCCCTGCCCCTTGGCGCGCGCCGTCCTGATGTAGTCCTCCCGCATCACTTCCAGCAGCGCCGAGCGCGTGATGCGCATGATGAGGGCCGAAGAGCGATAGCCGACCGCCATCGCGGGCAGGGCGAACTGGATCACGTGCAGCTTGAAGTTCTCGCTGGCGGGAACGTAGGTCATCGGAGGGATCCACCCGATCCACGCCACCAGCGCCAGGATGATGACCATGCCGAGCCAGAAGGACGGCATGGACAGCCCGGCCAGGCTGATCACGCGCAGGACGTAGTCGAGCGCCGTGTCCTGGCGCACGGCGCTGATGACGCCGGTCGGGACACCGAGCAGGACCGCCACGATCATGGACAGCGTCGCCAGCTCGAGCGTGATGGGCAGCAGCGGCCGGATGATCTCCCAGGCGGGCAGGTCGTAGCGGTAGGACTTGCCGAGGTCTCCCGTCGCCATGTGCCGGATCCACTCGAGGTACTGGATCCAGATGGGCCGGTCGATGCCGAGCTCCTTCTCGATGGCGGCCCGCTCGGAGGCGTTGACGTACCCGCCCGCCGAGAAGAGGATGTCGACGATGTCTCCCGGCGCCAGGCGCAGGAGGACGAAGATCACCAGCGACATCCCGAACAGCGTCAGCGCGGCGATGCCGAGGCGCTGGAGGAGATAGGTCTTCACTTCCGGGGCGCTACTTGTCCCGCCACACGTCCTGCATGCGGCCGAAGTTGTAGATGTCGTTGTGCGGAATCATGTTGTGCACGTACGGCCAGTTCGAGAAATAGTCGAGCTTCCAGTCCAGGATGGGCCGCGCCGCGTCTTCCTCGACCTTCTTCTGCAGCGCCAGGACCAGGGCGAGCCGCTTCTGCGGGTTCACCTCCTGCGACTGCTGGTCGATCATCTTCCCCACCACCTCGTTGCAGTACTGGCTGTAGTTCCGGGGCGAGCCGCAGGCGTAGTTCTCGTAGAAATTCGCGTCCGGGTCGTCGATGCCGATGCCCGTGAGGTTTGCGCCGATCTGGTAGTCACCCCGCGTGGCCATCGAGTGCCACTGCGCCGTCTCGATCTGCTTGAGCGAGGCTTCGATGCCGATCTGCTTGAGCTCGTTGATGACAAACGAAGCCATGTCCACGTAGATGGCGATGTTGCGCGTCGCCATCTCGACCCTGAGCGGCTTGGCGTCCGTGTAGCCGAGCTCGGCCATCATCTTCTTGGCCTTGGCCTTGTCGTCGGCCGCCTTGCCGTAGCCGGCCAGCCCGGCGAGTCCCTGCTCGGCGATGCCCCAGATGCCCCATGGCTTGGGCGGCAGCGCCGCGCCCGGGACGGCGCCGCCCTGGTGCACGGCCTGGATCAAGCCCCGCCGGTCGATCGCCTGGCTCACCGCCAGCCGCACCTTGATGTTGTCGAAGGGCGGCTTCTTGACGTTCATGATGATGTTGTCGGAGACCGTCTGTCCCACCGTCGTGACGACCATCTGCGGCACGGCCTTCTTGATCTGCTCCGCGGAGGTCTTCGTCATCTCGCCCGGAAACGACACGTCGAGCTTGCCGGCCTGGAGCGCCGAGACCCGCGTGCCCCGGTTCTCGATGACGACGTAGCGGATCGAGTCCAGGTAGGGGCGGTCCTTGACGAAGTAGTCGGTGTTCTTCACGTAGTCGACGAACTCGCCCTTGCGCCACTCCTTGACCTTGAAGGGGCCCGTGCCGACGCACCCCGTGCGATAGCTCGCGGGCGGCACGTGCGCGGCATAGACGGGCGAGTAGCCGGACGCGAACATGATGAGAAACGAAGGCTGGGGGCGCTTGAGCCGGAAGACCACCGTGTGCGGGTCCGGGGCCTCGATCGCCTCGACGTTGGCGTACCAGTCCTTGCGCGGGTTGATGCGGAGCTTGGCCTGGGACTCTGGCGCCTCGCGCAGCATGTCGAAGGTGAACTTGACGTCCTTCGAGGTAAAGGGCTTGCCGTCGTGCCACTTCACGTCCTTGCGGAGGAAGAAGACGAGGTTTCTATAGTTGTCCTGCCACGACCACTTCTCGGCGAGCTCGCCCACGAGCGTCTCGGGACTCTCGACGCGCTTGAGCTGGTCGAACAGCACGAGGTTGCTGAAGCACGGCATGGACGGAAAGCTCGTCGAGATGGTCGACGTCTCGTGAACGGCGAAGCCCTGCGGCAGGTCCTCGCGCAGCATGACGTTGATGTGCCCCCCGGGCCTCGGCGCCTGGGCCTCGGCCGGAGTGGCTGTCACGAGCCAGCCAACCCCCACGATCAGCCAGAGAGCGGCGGCGACACGGAAACGCGTCATGGTGCTTCTCCTCTTCACGCCTGGCGGCTCATCTCCCTGGGCGGGAACTCCTCGGATTGCCGCGGGAAGAACCCGTGGCACAGGCGAATATACGCGAATGGGAGCGTGCGCTCAACCGTTCTGCGACTGCGTTACGCGATGCGTCAGGCGTCGCTCGCCCGGGTTCATACTGGGCGGGCGCGCCTGTCATCTGCTAGAGTCCGGCGACCGGCACCAACCGGAGGACGCGGACCCTCGTCGTCATCCACAAGGCTCCGATCTCCTCCAATGTCGCCTCGACCGTGTCCCCGACTTGGATGTCCCCGCATGAAATGGGATACCCGTCCACGCCGTAGCACCGGGTCATTGCGTCGATGGCGAGCGGCCCGATGACCTCGCCCGATTTGAGAACGCAGAGTCCGCTCTGATCGTCGCTCTCGGCGATGAAGCCGCGGACCGGCGCCGTGCCAGAAGTCCCGGACCGGCCCGCGTCGAGGGCCAGAAGCCCTGCGAACGGCCATCCCGCGGCCAGCACGAGGCCCTTCATGACGCGCCTCGTTCCGCCGCACGACGGGCATCCCGACGCGTGAGGAGCTCCTCCAGCGTCACGGGACGCATGCCTCCACGCCGGCGCAGCTCGGGATCGGTCACGATGGGCCGGTTGCGGATATGCGAAGCGAGACCGCTCAGCACGGCGCGCTCGGCGTACAACCGGCTCAGCGCGCGGCACATGAGCGGCCGCCCGCGGTTGTAGCCGAAACGCTGCTTGTACTCGACCGCCGACACCCCGTGGCTCCGGAGGTGCGTATTCGTCAGCTGCCGGAAGCGCGCGCCACAGATCAGGCAAACGATCTGATCTTCCTCCACCGCCCGGCGCGGGTCGCGGGCGAGGATTGCGAGCCAGCCGTCCGGCCGATTTTGCGGCGCGGC
>JBKPBU010000111.1:0-2033 GCA_046727015.1 Candidatus Methylomirabilota bacterium
GCCGGGACCGGGAAGACTTCCATGGCGCGGGCGGTCGCGGGTGAGCTGGGACTCCGTGTGGTGTCGACCGACGCCGTTCGCCAGGAGTTGTTCGGCAGCGAGAAGGGTGTGGCCGACTATGGAGAGGGCGCCTACCGTCCCGAGGCGAATCAGCGCACGTATCAGACAGTGGTAGAGAGGGGCCGCGGGCTAGTGGCCGAGGAGGGTGGCGTGGTGCTCGACGGCACGTTTCTTCGTGATGAGGATCGAATGGCGGTGCGCCACATGGCCTCTTCGGCCGGCGCGGCCGTGCGGTGGATCGAGTGCGAGCTGCCGGCCGACCTCGTACGGCAGCGGATGGAACGCCGGCGGCAGCGGCACGAAGGGCTCTCGGACGCCACGTGGGACACGCACCTCCGTCAACGAGATGAGTACGTTGCCCGGCGAGCTCGTCGGGAGGACGGCCGCCTCGTCGTGGACATGACGCAGAGCCTCCCGACGGGCGCCCGGCACGCCACCGACTGGCTGCGCGCGTAGGCATCTGCGCCGCTCGCGCCCTGTTCCGCGTCACGAGATCAACCGGCAGGGCGCAGTTCACCCGGCTTGCGAATCATTTTCTCGACCTCGGCGATGTGCTGCTCCTCGAGCTGGATCTGTTCGCGGGCGTATTCCTCGAGCCACACGCTCTTGTCAATGACGAGCTCGAGCAGGTTGTAGTACTCGCGAAGCGTGGCGTGCTCGTGATCCAGGGATTCCTGGAGAATTTGAACGATGTCGTGCTTGTGGGACTCGACCAGCTTGCCGATTTTCAGCGAAGGATGGCCGCCGAGCGCGGTTACGTGCTCGCCGGCCATCGAGGCGTGGCTCATGCCCTCCGTGGCCTGGTTGCGCATCCAGCCGATGATCGGGATGCGCGCGTGGCCGAAGACCATCAACGAGTAATGTACGTAGCGCACCACGCCCGCGAGCTCGAGCTCGAGGATGGTGTTGAGGCTGGCGATGACTTTCTGGGTGTCGATCTTGTCGTGTTCGCTCGGCATGGTGTCCCTCCTGGTTCGCGCATCATTCCCCTCCGACCCGAAGGCCGGAAGCTACTCACCCGCGGCCACCCGTTGGTGAATGTACCCGTTTCAATCCTCGCCCGCTACGCGTCACGCGGTACGCGGTTCAAGCTCCCGGAGCACCCGGCAGGCGTGCCGCACGAAGACGGGTCGCCGCAGGCGGCGCAGGGCCGGCCTCGGTATACTGGGCGGGTGTCTCCCGCCCGGCGAGTCTTAACCTACCTCCGTCCCTACGCCGCCCGCTACGGCGCGGGCTTCGCCTGCCTGGCACTCGCCACGGGCCTGTCGCTGGGAATCCCGTGGCAGGTCAAGGAGGCGGTCGACGACCTCCGCGCTGGCGGTCACACGCTTGGCTTTCACTCGGCGGTGATCGTCGGCTTGGCCTTCTTGCACGGCCTGGCGAGGCTCGGCTCGCGCTTCACGATCTTGGGCGCGGGACAGTGGGTCGAGCACGACGTCCGGCGTGACCTCTATGCTCACCTCGAGACCTTGCCGCCGGCCTTCTACCTGACCCACCGCACGGGCGACCTCATGTCCCGCGCGACCAACGACGTGCAGTCGCTGCGCGCGCTGGCGGGCTTCGGGGCCGTGATGCTCGTGGGCACCACGTTCACCTTCGCGGGCACGCTGGCGGCGATGTGGACCATCGATCCGCGGCTCACGCTCTGGGCGCTCGCGCCCTCGCCGCTGCTCGTGCTCCTCGCGCGTCGCTTCAACCATCGGGTCGACGTCGAGTCTCTCGCCGTGCAGGAGCAGCTGGGCACGCTCTCGGCCAGGGTGCAGGAGAACCTGACGGGCATGTCCGTCGTGCGCGCCTACACGATGGAGGAGCGGGAGATCGACGCCTTCCGTCGCCTGAACGGCGAGTACCTCGCGCGCAGTCTCAGGCTCGCGCGCACCCAAGCGGCCTTTTCCCCCATGCTCGGGCTCATCTCGGGCCTGGGCGGGCTCATCATCCTGTGGGTCGGTGGCACGGAAGTTCTCGAGGGGCGC
>JBKPBU010000112.1:0-5475 GCA_046727015.1 Candidatus Methylomirabilota bacterium
TGTAGACGGGTAGCCTATGACCCGGCGATGGGTTCTGTCGGGCGTGTCAATGCTTGCGCTCGTCGCGAGCATTGCGACGCTCACGGCGCTCGCCTATGCCAGTCCGCCCGATCCTTCCTGGATTGCCGGGTGGTACGACGACGCCGACTTCGACGACATCGTCAACTACCTCACGTCCAGCGCGAGCCTGGTCGATGATGTCATCATCGGAGATCTTCTCCCGCTGGGGGTGCTCGCGACCACGGTTCCTCAAGCACCCGAAGACGCCGCCCCGCTCTTCCCTCGTTCCTCAGGTCGTCCTCGAGCCCCTCCGACCTCCTAGACCTGTCCCGTCCGCTTAGCCGCGTAGGGCAGCAGCGTTGCCTCCGCCTTTCGATGTTGGCGGCGGATCGAGTCGGCACGAGATCACTGCCATGGCCGAAGAGATCACCTTGCTGTCCACGAGCCCAGGTGGGGCCAGCGACGCAGAGGCGTCACATGACGAGAAGCCGAGCAGTCTGAGAGGAACGGCGTGGCCGCTTCATCGCCCGAACCGAGAGAAACGATCCTCGTGGTGGACGACGAGCCGGAAGTGCTGTCCATGGCTTCCGACCTGCTGCGGGCCTCCGGCTACCGGGTGTTGAGCACCGGAGATCCCCGGGAGGCCCTCCGACTCGCCCGCTTGAGCACCGACCCCATCCACTTGCTGCTATCGGACGTCGTGATGCCGCTGATGAACGGAGGGGAGCTGGCGAGGCAGCTCCGCGCCATTCGGCCCGACGTAAGGGTGCTCTTCATGTCGGCATACAGCACGGAACTCGTTGAGGAGTATGGGGTCCGGCTCGGCCCCGGGGAGCCTTTTCTCGTAAAGCCCTTCAGCCTGGCGGAGCTCAAAAGCAAGGTGAGAGCGGTCCTGGACTACCGGTCTCCCTTTCTGAGACCGCGTGGCAAGTAACTCAGCGTTCCTCAGGCTTCCCGTGGGTCGCATCTTCGCGCGGTTCTTGGATGGGCCGGGGAAGACTCAAATCGGATACGGGCTCGGTCCTGGTTTGCCAGCACACCAGCATGATGCGGACCATGCGCGAGTGGTCGCACGCGCCCCAGCTCTCGGCGGCAGCCTTGGGTGCCGGCTTGGGGCTGCTCGAGGCGCAACCGGTCAGGAGAAAGGACAGCGCCAGCGCGGCCGCGACGGCCAGGAAGAGCGTGGTCCACACCGACGCGTCCGGTTTCAATGGTGTCTCCGCCGCTTGCTAAAGCAAGAGACACGCCACGCCCGAAGTCCAAGAGATGCGCCACTTTCGCGGGCGTTTCGCCGCTGACACTCGCACAAAGCGTCACGCATGATGCCGCTTCTGCTAATCTCTGCTGATCCAGCGAATCCCGACGTGGCGGGAGGTCAGGGTGCCCAAGACCAAGGAAAAGAATCGGGACAGCGGCGCGCAGGCCCTTCCCGTGGACGTCGCTGCCGTCAGGTTGGATCGTGGGGTGCCACTGCCCGCCTACGCGAAGCTCGGGGACGCGGGTCTCGACCTGCGCGCCTCGGAGGCCGCGACGCTCGAGCCCGGGGGGAGGCGGCTTGTTCCCACCGGGGTCGCCGTCGCCATCCCCGAGGGTTACGCGGGGCTCGTGCTGCCGCGCTCGGGCCTGGCCCTGCAGCAGGGGGTGACCGTGCTGAACGCGCCGGGGCTCATCGATTCGGGCTACCGCGGCGAGCTGAAGGTTCTGCTCGTCAACCATGGCATCGAAGCCGTCGCCATCGGGTGCGGCGACCGCATCGCGCAGCTGGTCATTCAGCCCGTGACGCAGGCGCGGCTCGTCGAAGTCGACCAGCTCCCCGACTCTGCCCGCGGTGACGGCGGTTTCGGCAGCACGGGGCGGTAGCGCGCGCTCCGCGCCGTCGCCCATGGCTAGGATCCCGGGCGCACACAGAGGGGGCGGGGAGGTTCAGCGAGCGATGCCGGCATCATTTCGGTCTCCCCATAGCGACCGCAACGCTGGCTACTGGTTGAGACGGCGCTTGGCGAAGCCCAAGAGACCCTGAGGCATGAAGATCACCATGGCGGTGAAGATGATCCCGACAGGAATCAGGTAGTACTCGGTGAAGTAACGCGAGAGGCCCTCACGCAGTAGCAGGAAGAAGGCCGCCCCCGCCACGGGCCCGACGAGCGTGCCCATCCCGCCCATGACGTTGAAGATCACTACCTCGCCCGAGACGAGGAAGAAGACGAAGTCGGGCGCCGCGAACTTGTTCTGGATCGCGTAGAGGATGCCCGCCAGCCCCGCGAAGAGCCCCGAGAGCATGACGGCGACGATCTTGTAGCGCTCGACGGAGTAGCCGATGGCGCGCGCGCGCGGCTCGTTCTCGCGGATGGCCTGCAGCACCATGCCGAAGGGCGACTGGGTGACCCGGCGAAGGATCAGAAAGGAGACCGCCACCACCGCGAGCACGAACCAGTGCAGCGTCTCCGTGGTGAAGGGGACCGAGAAGAGGCCGGGGATGGACAGCGCAGGCCGCGCGAAGCTGAGGCCGTTCTCGCCGCCCGTCACTTCCGTCCAGGTAAAGATCACGACGTAGAAGATCTGCGAGAACACCAGCGTCGTGATCGCGAAGTAGATGTCCCGCAGGCGGGTAGCGAAGAAGGCGACGAAGACAGCCACCACGGCCGCGGCCGCGAGCCCCAAGACCAGGGCGAGCCACAGGTTGGCGGGTTTGACGACCATCAGCGCGGCTGCCGCGCCGTACATTCCCAGCCCGAAGAAGGCCGAGTGCCCGAAAGAGACCATCCCGGTATAGCCGATCAGGATGTCCGAAGACATGGCGAGCAGGCCCCAGATCAAGATCTCGGTGACGAATCGCCGCCAAAATTCGGGCAGGACGAGCGGAGCGACGGCCAGGAGCGCGAGGATGACGCAGAAACCGGTCCAGTAGGCGGCGGCAGAGCGGCGCATCGCTATTTGGGTGTGGGCACGAAGAGGCCGGTAGGCCTGAACAGGAGCGTGAGGATCAGAGCGACGAACGAGACGATGACCGCCTGGGCGGGGCTCACGATCAGTGCGGCGTAGGCTTCGAGGAGGCTGATGAAGATGGCGGCGAGGATCGAGCCGCCGAGATTACCCATGCCGCCGACCACGACCACGATGAAGGCACGTAAGGTGAAATCGGCGCCGATGTTCTGGGTGACGCCGGCGAGGGGACCGAAGAGCACGCCGCTTGCCGCCGCCATGCCCGCTCCGATTGCGAAAACGACGGTGTGAACCAGCGGGACCGGGATGCCCATGGCCTGGGCCATGACGCGATCCTGCATGGCGGCGCGGATCCAGATGCCGAACTTTCCGTACTTGAGAAAAAGGAAGAGCGCACCAATGATGGCCGCGGCGAGGACGGCGGTGGCAATCCGGTACCAGGGGTATTTCAGGTAGAAGAGCGAGAATTGCGCCGTGATGGGCTCCTGCAACTTTCGCGCGGAGGGGCCCCACTGCCAGAGCGCGTACTTCTGGAGCACGAGCGAGATGCCGAATGTGGCGAGGATGGTCGTGAGCGGGTCGCGGCCGAGGAGCGGCCGGAGCGTGGTCACCTGCAGGATCGCTCCGAACGCGGCGATGGCGAACGTGGCCACCATCAGCGCAAGCCAGAAGTTTCCCGTCATCCCGATCGTGGTGGCCCCGACAAAAGCCCCGAGCATCACGAGCTCGCCGTGGGCGAAGTTCACCACGTCCATGATCCCGAAGATGAGCGTCAGCCCCGAGGCGACCAGCGCCAGGATCATGCCGTTGACGAGACCGTTGATTGTCTGGATGAGGATCTGCTCGACGGGAAGGCCCACTGCGCTCAGACTCCCAGATACTGGTGAATGACCGCGTGGTTGGCCTGGAGATCGGCGGCCGGCGCGTGGTGGCGAACCACACCCTTCTCCATGATGTAGACGCGGTCCGAAGCCTCGAGGGTCAGCGGCACGTTCTGCTCCACGAGAAGGATCGCCACCCCGTCGCGGTGCAGCACGTCGATGATCTGGTGGATCTGGGAGACCATGCGCGGCATGAGCCCTTCGGTCGGCTCGTCGAGCAGGATGATCTTGGGCTCGAGCATCATCGCCCGCGCGATGGCCAGCATCTGCTGCTCGCCGCCCGAGAGCGTGCCGCCCGCCTGACCGCGGCGCTCGGCCAGCACGGGGAACGAGGCGTAGATCTTGTCGAGGAGCTCCGTGCGCCTGGCCTCCGTCACGCCCGGTCGGTCGAGCCCGGTGCGCAGGTTCTCCATGACCGTCAGGAGGCGGAAGATGCGCCGGTCCTCGGGCACCCAGGCGATGCCCAGGTGCGCCACGTGGTGGGACGCCATGCCGCCGATCTCGCGTCCCTCGAACGTCACACGGCCCTCCGACGGGCGCACGAGCCCCATCACGGTCTTGAGCGTCGTGCTCTTGCCGACGCCGTTGCGCCCGAGCAGGCCGACGACCTCCCCGGCGCGAACTTCGATGGACACGCCGTGGAGGATGTGCGACTTGCCGTAGTAGGTGTGAACGTCGTCGAGCACCAGCATCACGTCTTGAGGTAGACCTCCTGCACCCGTGGGTTGGCCTGGATCTGAGCCGGCGTGCCCTCGGCCAGCACCTCGCCGTAGTGCAGCACCGTGATGGTCCTGGCGAGCCCCATCACCACTTCCATGTCGTGCTCGACGATGACGATGGTCAGGTCCGTCGCGATGCGGCGCACCAGCTCGACCGTGGCGCGCGTCTCGCTGACGCTCATGCCCGCCGTGGGCTCGTCGAGGCAGAGGAGCTGGGGCTCGGTCGCCAGCGCGATGCCGATCTCGAGATTCCGCTGGGCGCCGTGGGAGAGGTTGGCCGCCAGCTCGTCCTCGTCGTCGCGAAGGCCGACGGAGTCCAGCACCGCGCGGGCGCGGTCGACGACATCCGTGAACGACAGCCGGTTGCGCACCATGTTCCACGCGTGGTGGCGCGACTGGGCGGCGACGCGCACGTTTTCCAGCACGGTGGCGCCGGGGAGGATATTGGTGATCTGGTAGGAGCGCGCAAGCCCTTTGTGCGAGACCTCGTTCGGTGGCCGCCCCGCGATGTCCTCGCCGTTCAGGAGGATCCGTCCGGATGTCGGTCTCAAGACACCGGTGAGGCAGTTGAAGAAGGTGGACTTTCCCGCGCCGTTCGGACCGATGATGGCGCGGATCTCGCCGCGCTCGATGGCGATGCTGACGTTGTTGACGGCCGTCAGGCCGCCGAAGCGCATCGTCAGCCCCTCGGTGCGCAGGATGGGGCCGGAGGCGGCGCCCCGGCCTGTACCGGCCGGAGCCACCGCCTCCTGGGTGCGGTCAGCGGTCACTACGCGAACTTGCAGGCCGGCGGAAAGATCGTCTTCTCCTTCGGGATCGTCTCGAGGAGACGGTGCTTGTTGTCCTTGATGTCGAAGATGAACTCGCGGAGGAAGGCCTGGTGGTCCTCCCTGCGCAGCGTCTTGTCTCCCTGCGGGAAGTCGTCGGACTCC
>JBKPBU010000113.1:0-2759 GCA_046727015.1 Candidatus Methylomirabilota bacterium
GCTCGGGCCGCCTCGCGGCCGCCGTCGTGGGCTTTGTGTCGATCGTGCTCTCCGTCCACGGCTGGGTCTTCTTCCTGACCTACCCGGCCAACCCGCCGCGCGAGGCCTGGCTCGAGCGCCATCGGGTCATCCCGCGACTCTACGCCGCAGCCCTCGTCGCGGGCTCGCTCGCTTCCGTGACCTTCGTCGCGCTCTCGACGCTGGCGCCGGATCTCCTCGTGGACGGCTGGGTCTACCCCGCCTCGGTGGCGACCCTCTTCACGCTCGCCGCCGTCTCCTTCCCGATCAAGATCGCGGCGCTCCTCGACACCCGGCGGCGCGCGGCGTCGCCGCTCGTCAACCAGCAGACCACCGTGCTCCTGCTGGGCATCGGGCTCGGCCTGGGCGGCTGGCTGGCCTTCATGCTCGCGCCGCTCAGCCACCTCTACCGCGGTCCCGTCGACCCGCAGTGGGGATCGGCGCTCGTCCTCCTCTACCCGCTCGCGATTGCCTACGCCACTGTGCGCTACCGGCTCTTCGACGCCACCGTGGTGATCCGGCGCTCGGTCGTCTACGCCGCGCTGGCGGGCCTGATCACGGCCGCCTACGCGCTCGCCATCGCCGGCGCCAACCTCCTCCTGGCCCAGGCGAGCCTCGCCCAGTCCACGTGGTTCTCGGCCGCCTTCATGTTCGCGGTGGCGCTCGCCTTCAACCCGCTGAGAGAGCGCCTGAGAAAGCTCGTGGATCGGACCTTCTTCCGCGAGCGCTACGACTATGCCCGCACGATCGGGGCGCTCGCGCGCTCCATGTCGAGCCTGCTCGACCTGACCGAGATCGAGCGCCGTCTCAGCACCACCATCGAGTCGGCCATGCACGTCCTCCACGCCCGCCTCGAAGTCGGCGCCCCCCGCGGGCCGCTCGAGTCCGTGCTGCGCGCCGCCTCCGGCGCGCTCTCACGCTACCAGGTCGCGGCCGATCCGCGTTTCGCCGCTCTCGAGGGAGCGGCGCTCGACGCCTATGCCGCCCTCGACGCCGAGGTCTTGGTCCCGCTTCGCTTTCAGGAGGAAATCCGCGGCTTGCTGGTGCTGGGGCCCAAGCGCTCGGAGGCGGCGTACACCGCCGAGGACCTCGAGCTGCTGGAGACGCTCGCGGACCAGGCGGCGGTGGGCGTCGCCAACGCCGAGGCGCACCAGCAGGTCCTCGACTACGCCCGCCAGCTCGAGCGAAGCCTGCTGATCCGCACCAGCCTCGCCAAATTCGTGCCCCAGCGCGTGCGCGAGCTCATCGAGGAATCGCCGGAGGCGCCCTCGCTCGAGAAGCGCGAGACGGACGTCAGCGTGCTCTTCGCCGACATCAGTGGCTACACGCGCCTGTCCGCGCGGCTCGCCCCCGACGACCTCGACGCCCTCGTCCAGCGCTATTTCGGCGCTTTCCTCGACGAGATCGTCAAGCACGGCGGCGACGTCAACGAGACGGCGGGCGACGGCCTCATGGTCATCTTCCACGAGGGCGACCACGCGCGGGCGGCGGTGGACGCCGCGCGGGCCATCCACCGCCGCGCGGCCGAGATCGGCGCGGAGCTCCAGGATCGCTTCGACCCGCTGCGCATGCACATCGGCGTCAACACCGGTCCCGCCCTCCTCGGCGCGACCAAGATCGAGGGGCGTGCGGGCACGCGCTGGACGTACACTGCGTCGGGAATGACGACCAACATCGCGGCGCGGCTGGCCGCCCTGGCGGAGGGCGGCGAGATCGTCCTCTCGGAGGAAACGTGCGGCCGTCTGGGCGCCGACGTCGCGCCCGAGGACATGGGGCCGCGCGAGCTCAAGGGCGTGGAGCGCCCCGTGCGCGTCTTCCGGCTGCGGTGAGGCTGACCTCGTGACCCCCGAGGCGCTGCGCCACCTGTCGCGGGCGGACCCCGTGATGCGCGCGCTCATCCGGCGCACCGGCCCCTGCACGATCACGATCCGGAGGCGCTGGTCGCCGTTCCAGTCGCTGGTCCGCGCCGTCGTCTACCAGCAGCTTCACGGCCGCGCCGCCGCGGCCATCTTCGCCCGGCTCGTCGCGCTGTTCGACGGCCCCGCCTTTCCGAGCCCCGAAGCGATGCTGGCGATGAGCCCCCGGCGGATGCGGCGAGCCGGGCTCTCGCGGGCGAAGGTCCGGGCCATCAAGGACATCGCGCGGAAGGCGGCGACGGGCGTGGTGCCGGCGCGGCGGGTCGTGGCCCGGCTCGGCGACGACGAGATCGTCGAGCGGCTGACCGCGGCGCGCGGGGTAGGACGGTGGACCGTGGAGATGCTGCTGATCTTCACACTCGGCCGCCAGGACGTGCTGCCGGCCGACGACTACGGCGTCCGCGACGGCTACCGCGCGACGTACGGTCTCAAGGCGCTGCCGACCCCGAAGGCGCTCCTCGAATACGGCGAGCGGTGGCGTCCGCACCGCTCGACGGCGGCCTGGTATCTCTGGCGCGCGGCCGAGCACGCCAGGGCCCAGAAGACCAAGGGGCCGAGAACATCCAAGAAGAAGGCCACGTAACGGTCGCAGGTCGTCGAGAAGGGTCCAGATGCGAGGCGGCGCCCGAAGACCGCGGGCGAGGCGTACTCTCTGTACGTTGAGCCCGCGGTCGAGGGCGCCCCAACATGTAACTGCGTAGGGGTCGCAGATGGGCCCTTATCGGCGGCCTGCTAGCGGGAGATCGTGAGGCGGTCGATGCCGTAGTCCGTGTCGTCGACCCACGGCTTGCCCTCGGCGAAGCGCGTGGAGCGGAAGCGGGAGAG
>JBKPBU010000114.1:0-3662 GCA_046727015.1 Candidatus Methylomirabilota bacterium
AGCGCCACTTTCGAGGCGTCGGTCTCCCGGTGGAACATGCTCTCCGCCATGAAGGCTCCGCCGAGCGCGAGGCCGTACACGCCGCCGACCAGCCGCCTGTCGCGCCACGCTTCCACGCTGTGAGCCTTGCCGGCGCGGTGCAGCGCCCCGTAGACTTCCACGAAGCGCTCTGAGATCCACGAGCCTTCGGGCCGATCGGCGCAGCCGCGCATCACGGTCTCGAAGGCCGTGTTCACGCGGACTTCGAAGCGGCCGCGCCTGAGCGTGCGTACGAGCGAGCGCGAGACGTGGAAGCCGTCGAGCGGAATCACGGCGCGCGGGTCCGGCCTGAACCAGAGGACCTCGCCCGAGCGCTCGTCCGCCATCGGGAAGATCCCGTGACGGTAAGCGAGCTCGATCCCTTCAGGCGTGAGGGTGAGCCTGCGCCCAGACATTCCGGCAGCGCGTTTCCGTGGTCAGGCAGGCCATCAGGAAGGAGGCGAGGGCGACGGCGAAGCAGAGCGTGAAGGCGGCGCGGTAGGCCTCGAGCGGGTAGACGCGGCTCCCCGAGACTGTGGCGCCCGCCCAGTTGGCGTCGAGCAGGACGCCGGTGAGCCACTGCATGACGGCGAAGCCCAGGAAGATGGGCAGGTTCTGCGAGCCCAGCGCGACGCCCACGTGGCGCGGGTCGTTGACTTCGCGGATGCAGGGGAATAGCAGCGAAATTCCTCCAGAGGCGAATCCCAGCAGGAAGCAGAGGGGGCCGAGCCACTCGGGCGGCACCGGAGTGCGGGGCAGCGCCAGCAGCGCCCAGACCGCGGCGAAGAGCGCCGTCGCCGCGATGAGCGGCGGGCGCCTGAGCCCCAGCCAGCGATCGGAGATCCAGCCGACCAGCGGCGCGCTGATCAGGAGTCCCAGCGCCGTCATCATGAGTACGTTGGAGGCGGCCACGCGCGACATGCCGTAGACCTGTGCGAGATAGGGGACGCCCCAGAGTCCGAAGAAGGGCACGAAGGCGCCGTATATCGCCGAGCCCATGAGGAGGATGGGCCAGGAGCGCGGGTTGGCGGCGATGCCCGGGATCGCCGCGAGCGTCTCGCGAAGCGACGGCGCGGGAGCGCGCGGCCCGTCGGCGACCCGCGGGAGGCCCAGGTCCTCGGGCCTGTCGCGGATGAAGACGTAGCAGGCCACGGCGAGCAGGAGGGTGATGGCGCCGATGCCGATGAAGGACCGCCGCCAGCCGATGGCCTCGACCACGAGGGCGAGCGGTCCCGTGCCCACGATGGCGCCGAAGGCGCCGATGCTCTGGCTGGATCCCGCCACCGTCGCAAACTCACGCGGGGGGAACCATTCCGAGGCCAGGCGCAGCGAGGCGATGAGCATGGTCGAAGCGCCCACGCCCACGAGCAGGCGCCCCGCGACGGCGATCCAGAAGGCGGGCGCCGCCCCGAAGAGCATGCTGCCGGCGGCCATGGTCACGCCGCCCAGCGCCAGCATCCGGCGGGGGCCCAGCGTGTCCGCCAGGGTGCCGTTGGGCAGCGCCATGACGACGAAGCAGTAGGGATAGACGGCGATGAGCGTGCCGAGCGTCGCCGCGGGGATCGCGAACGCCTGCATGAGATCGCCCGCCACCACGACCGGGGCCACGCGGTGGAAATACGAGAAGATGTAGAGGAGCGCCGGCGCCGCGACGATGCCCCATCGCGCGCGCAAAGTTCGCCGGATGGACAGGATGTCTCCTTCAGCGGATGGAGCGCGGGGGGATGCGCTTGTAGAAGAGCAGCTCTCGCGTGCCCTGGGGCAGGTTGTCGATGTGGCCGCTGGGTTGAAAGCCCAGCGCCGTGTGCATGCGGATGGACGCCGCGTTGGTCTCCTCGGTGGAGGAGAACACGCGTGGCGACGGTGACACGGCCTCGACCGATTTGAAGAACTCGCGGGCGATGCCCTTTCGACGAAAGTCCTCCCTCACCACGACCAGGCTCACGAAGGTGCACTGGAACCAGTCCGTGCGGTAGGCGAGGACGCCCACGATCTCCTTGTCCGCCTCGGCCACGATCAGGTGATGGCGCTCCATGTGCGATTTGATGAAGGGGCCGGCGCGGTCCTCGCCGATGACGAGCGCGGCCAGCTCGGCGCAGCCGGTGGCATCGGTGGTGCGGGGCAGGCGGATCTCGATCATGGGAACGTGCATGGAAAATACACCGGCGGCGTTCCGGCGGCAACGCAAGCTGCGCGGCCGAACGAGCCTCAAGTCTCCACCGGGCGTGTAATTCCTACTGCCGGAGAACGCGACGATACCAGGTTGTTTTTTCTCTGGGATATCTGTCCCGACGTCTTCACGCTGAAATCGCTGAGTTCTTCCCTGCGACTCGGGCCTTCGGGACTGGGCATGCCAATTGCTAAGTCTCATGCCGCGGGGCGGGTCCGAGCGGGCGCGTCGACTCCTCGCGTCGCGGCTCCCTCGGTCTCACGAAAGCTGGAGGCGGGAGGTTGCTGGAGCATGAACTGCCATGAAGCTCGCGAACGATTTTCGGAGCTCCTCGTTGGCAACCCGAGCCTGACGGAGTGGGCCACCGTGGAGTCGCATGTGAGTCAGTGCGCGGAGTGCGGTCAGATGCTGGATCAGCTCTACCAGATGGCACCTCTGAATCAGAGACGCCGGCCCGGGGCCACGGTGCGGGTGCCTCGCTCCGCTCGGACCGGACTCCGGCGGAGGCCGATCAGGCTCGCGGTAGTCACCGCCGTCCTCGTGGGGCTCATGGGGTTCGGTATTTACGCCTGGCACTGGAGGCACGAGGGTTGGCTCGCCCATGTCCGGAGCGCATCGCCCAGCACGCCCGGCTGGCAGCGAGGGTACGATGATTCGCTCGCTCAGCCTCAGAGCGCGCCGCCAACCGCGTCCGCCTCGACCCCCGCCTCGACCCCCGCCTCGACCCCCGCCTCGACCCCCGCCTCGACCGACGATAGGCGCGTTCGAACTGCACCCCCTGAACCGGTCGCGCCGACTCCTGTCACGGCGGTTGTCAAGCCGGAGCCGCCGGGTGTGGTGCCAGGTGTGGTGCCAGGCGTGATGAACGTCAAGCGCGCTCCTCGAGCGCCTGCGGCCAAGGCCGAGCCTCCGGCAGAACCGGTCGCTAAGGTCGCGACCCCCGGCACGGACATAGTCGTCCGTCTCTCCGTTCCCGACCGGAGAGCAGCCGCGCGCGATGTCAGAACCCTGCTGGCCCGAATCGGCGGGAAGAGTCTCGGCCCGGAATCGGCCTCCACGATGCTCTTGGTGATCCCGCGCTCGGGCTATGCGGAGCTGACCCGAGGTCTTGCCCAGATCGGCTCCTGGCAGCTGGAGTCGGATCCGGGCTCGCTCCCGGACCCGGTGCAGGTGGCGGTCAGGCTGGCGAAGTAGACCCCAGGGCGCCGGGCTTCCGGTACCGCTAGTAGGTACCGGGGCGGATCTGCTTGTAGAGCTCCTTGAGCTTGTCCGGCGTGAAGCCGGGGGCCTGGCAGGTGGAGATGATCTTCTTCTCGTCGGCTTCGACCTTGGCGATGGCCTCGGGAATGCCGCCGGCGATCTCGGGCGGGATGGTCACGACGCCGTGCTGATCGAAGTGGACGATGTCGCCCGGCTTGATCCACACCCCGCCGACCTTGACGGGGATGCCGAAGTCGACCATGTGGACGTTGGC
>JBKPBU010000115.1:0-2381 GCA_046727015.1 Candidatus Methylomirabilota bacterium
GATCCGCCACGCGCTTCTTCTCCGCTATCAAGTCCGGGGATCGGAAGACTGTCGCCGACCTGGCCCCCGACGCCGCCGTGCGGGCGAGGCTGCCGGCCGGGCTGCTTCCGGAGGCGGCCTGCGACGCGCAGAACCCCGACACTCCCGGCACCGCCATCGTCGCCGCGGCCGCGCCGCTCGGGGACGGCCGGCGCCAGCCATGGTCGCTCTGGTGGGGACTCGGGCCTTCCGGCTGGCGCCTGACCGGCGCGGCCCCCGTGCTAAAATGACGGGTCACCATGACTGATATCGCGGATCGCTACGACCCGGCCGGTGTCGAGTCGCGCTGGTACCGCGAATGGGAATCGCGCGGCTACTTCCGCGCCGACGCCAAATCGAAGAAGAAGCCCTACTGCATCGTCATTCCCCCGCCCAACGTCACTGGCTCGCTGCACTGGGGGCATGCGCTCAACAACACGCTGCAGGACATCCTCATCCGCTACAAGCGGATGGACGGCTACAACGCCCTCTGGGTGCCCGGCACCGATCACTCCGGCATCGCCGTCCACGTCATCCTCGAGCGCCAGCTGGCCGAAGAGGGCAAGACGCGGCAGGACATCGGCCGCGAGGCCTTCCTCGAGATGGCCTGGAAGTGGAAGGAGGAGTCGGGTGGGAACATCATCCGCCAGCTCAAGCGGCTGGGCGCCTCCTGCGACTGGTCGCGCGAGCGCTTCACTATGGACGCTGGGTTGTCCCGCGCCGTCCGGGAGACGTTCGTCCGCCTCTACGAGGAAGGGCTGATCTACCAGGACGACTACATCGTCAACTGGTGCCCGCGCTGCCAGACGGTGCTCTCGGACCTCGAGGTCGAGCGCGAAGACCGCGACGGCGAGTTCGTCTACATCAAGTACGGCCCGCTGACGCTCGGAACCGTCCGTCCGGAGACCAAGGTCGGCGACACCGCGGTGGCGGTCCACCCGAAGGACAAGCGCTTCGCCAAGTACGTGGGCAAGACGCTCGAGGTCCCGTCCGTCGAGGGCGCCATCACCCTCAAGGTGATCGCCGACACCGCGGTAGACCCGAAGTTCGGAACCGGCGTCATCAAGGTCACCCCTGGCCACGACCCCGTCGACTTCGAGATCGGGCGGCGTCACAACTTGCCCACGCGGACGGTCATCGGCTTCGACGGGCGGATGACGGCCGAGGCAGGCAAGTATGCCGGGCTCGACCGCTTCGAGGCCCGCAAGCGCATCGTGGAGGACATGCAGGGTCTCGGCCTCATCGAGCGCATCGAGCCGTATCGGCACTCGGTCGGGGTCTGCTATCGCTGCAAGACGATCGTCGAGCCGCTCATCTCCCGCCAGTGGTACGTCAACGTCAACCCCCTGGCCGAGCCCGCCATCAAGGCGGTACGGAGCCGCCGGATCAAGCTCCACCCCCGCGTCTGGACGAAGACCTACTACCACTGGATGGAGAACATCCACCCGTGGACCATCTCGCGCCAGCTCTGGTGGGGCCACCGCATTCCCGCCTGGTACTGTGATGCGGACGGCAGCGTGCACGTCTCACGCACCGACCTCGTCGAGTGTCCCAAGTGCGGCGGCCCGCTGCGCCAGGATCCCGACGTGCTCGACACGTGGTTCTCCTCCGGGCTCTGGCCGATCTCGACGCTGGGCTGGCCCGAGGAGACGCAGGACCTCAAGACCTTCTACCCGACGGACACGCTGATCACGGGGCCCGACATCATCTTCTTCTGGGTCGCGCGCATGATCATGCTGGGCATGCACTTCACGGGCGATGTCCCGTTCCGCGACGTGTATCTCCACGCGATCGTCCGCGACGCCGAAGGGCAGAAGATGTCGAAGTCCAAGGGCAACGTCGCCGACCCCGTGGTGGTCATGGAGAAGTTCGGCACCGATGCCTTCCGGTTCACGCTGGCCGCCCTCGCGGGCCTCGGGCGGGACATCCGGATCAGCGAGGAGTGGATCGAAGGGTACCGGAACTTCGCCAACAAGATCTGGAACGCCTCCCGCTTCGTCCTGGCCAACCTCGAGGGCTACGACCCGGCGCTCGCGCGGAAGGGGAAGCCCTCGATCGCCGACCGCTGGATAGCGAGCCGCCTCAATGCCACCACGGCCACGGTCCGGAAGGCGCTAGACACCTTCCGCTTCAACGACGCGGCGATGGCCGTGTACCAGTTCCTCTGGAGCGAGTTCTGCGACTGGTATCTCGAGATCGCCAAGCGGTCGCTCTACCAGACGGAGGATCGCGTCGCGCGCGCCGTGACGCAGCGGACGCTCATCGAGACGCTCGAGACGACGCTGCGGCTCCTCCACCCCTTCATGCCGTTTATCTCGGAGGATCTCTGGCAGCGGCTGCCTCGTGAGGGCGAATCCATCATG
>JBKPBU010000116.1:0-2015 GCA_046727015.1 Candidatus Methylomirabilota bacterium
GAGGCCGATCGCCGGTGTTTCGTCCGGACTCGTGTGGAACCCCAGCGGGCGCGTCAGGAGCTCGTACTCCTCGAGCAGCGGCTCGATGTCCCGCAGCGAAGGCGGCGTGGGGAACCGGCTGACATACCGGACGGCGGGGCGCATCAGGAACGGCGTGTACTCGCGTCCCAGCCAGTCGAGGGCGCGCCACGTGAACATGGGAAAGATGAAGTAGTGATCGTCGAGCATGTTCTTCGGGATCGCCACGGTCAGGAGCAGGTCCAGCGCCTCGGCATGCGGGATGTTGTCCCAGAGCCAGAGGAAGGCGTGATCCGCGGCGTTGTACAGGCCGCGATCCACGGCGGCGAAAAACGCCTTCTTCGTGCCTTCGACGCCTCCCGAGTCCACGGGCTTGGCATCCGCCAGGATGTACGGGCCCATGCCGGGATGATTGATGTGCTTGTTCGACAGGGCAACGTGCTGAAGGATCGGGAGGAACCTCTGATCGCCCGACACGCGATCCACGGTGTGGTGGAGTGCGTGAAGCCCGACCAGCGGGTGCAGCGGCCCGCCATGGTGGCCGGGTGGCAAGTCGGAGGAACGAGTGACCGCCAATGCCGACGCGGTCAGGAGCTTCTTGACCGACAGGCCGTCGCGCAGCTTGCCCAGGGTGGCCTCGAGGATCCGGCTGGGGTCGGTCTCCTCGATGAACTGCACCAGCGGCTCGATGTCATCGGCAAACCGGACGGGCCTGTGCATGATCTCTCCTTTCGCTCCGTTTCGAGGGCGTGCCGCCTGAATCCTACCGCGTAGCCGGCTCCTGTGCAGCATTTTTGCTGGCACCGAGGAGACTGACTCGGGACACTAGATCGAGCTCAGGTCCTGCCGCACGCCGGCCTTCATCACGAAGTGCACTCTCCGCAGCCGCGAGACGTCGCGGGTCGGGTCCTCCGGCGCCGCGATGATGTCCGCCCACTTCCCGGCCTCGATGGTGCCCGTCCGGTCCGCAATGCCCAGTGCCTCGGCCGCTTGCCGCGTGCAGGCCGAGATGGCCTCGAGCGGAGTCAGCCCCAGCGCCACGAGCGTCTCCAGCTCGAAGACGAAATTGCCGTGGCGGGAGTCGGAGCCCACCGTGAACTTCATCCCCGAGCGGAAGGCGATCGGGAAGATCCGGCGCATGTTCTCCTGGGCCCGGGTGACTCCCTCGACGAACTCGGGTGGGCGGCCGGGCACCAGGATGGAGTCGTGGAGATAGGGATTGAAGGTGGCCACGAGCGTGGTGCCGTGCTTGAGGAAGAGATCGATGTCGGCTTCGGTGAGCCGGGCGCCGTGCTCGATGGTGTCCACCCCGGCTTCGACGCAGTCGCGAAGGGCCGGGCCTCCGTGGGCGTGAGCAGCCACGCGGAGCCCGACCCGGTGGGCCTCGTCCACGCAAGCCTGGATCTCGTCACGGGCAAAGTACGCCACGGTGGCTGTGTTGCGGAAGTTCTCCCCGGTCGCATAGATCTTGATGAGGTCGGCGCCCGCTTCCACGTTGTCCCGGATCGCCTTCCGGAGGCTCTCCACGCCGTCGAAGCCGAACGCGTTCTGCCCCCAGCCGTGGGTTGCCCGGATCCCGCGCATGCCGGCCAGGATCCGGGGTCCGGGAATGAGGCCCTGCTCCACCGCGTGGCGGACCGCGGCCGCCCGGAACGATCGCTCGCTCGGGTTCCGGATGGTGGTGATTCCGGCCCGGATGTCCGCCCGCAGGTGGGGGACGCACTTGAGCATCTGGTACAGCTCCGGCTGAGGATACCGCTCCTCGAGGTCGTCGCCGAAGCCCAGCATGAGGTGGGTGTGGCTGTCGATCAGGCCGGGCAGGACGGTGGAACCGCTCAAGTCGATGACAGCGGCGTCCGGCGGTGCCTCGACCCGGCCGGCATCGCCGACGGCGGCGATGCGGTCGCCCTCGACGAGGATTCGCGCCTGAGGGACCGGCGGTCGGCCGGTCCCGTCGATCAAGGTCCCGCAGCGGATCACCGTAAGCACGGACCCTC
>JBKPBU010000117.1:0-1715 GCA_046727015.1 Candidatus Methylomirabilota bacterium
CCGACCAGCTCTGCCTTGTTGGCGAATCGCTCGGGAAAGCCGGCGAAGCGCGCGTCCGTGGCGAGCTCGGGCAGCTCGAGGCGCTCGACGAGCGCCTGCCAGAACTTGTCCTTGTTGCAGAAGACCACGATCCAGCCGTCCTTCGTGGGGAAGTTCTGGGCCGGCACGAGGGTTTGATGGCCCGAGCTGGCGACGCGCTCGGGCTGCCAGTCGCGGTTGAGCGCCCAGATGGCGAAGTAGGACAGCATGCTCACCGCCGTGTCGAGGAGGGAGACGTCCACGTCGCGGCCGACGCCCGTGCGCTGGGCGTCGAAGAGGCCGACCATGAGCCCGATCATCGCGGCATAGCCGCCGGAGAAGTCGATGACCGAGACGCCGCACTTGCCCGGAGGGCCGTCGGGCTCGCCGGTCACCGCCATGTACCCCGCGTATCCCTGGATCAGGTAGTCGAAGGCCGGCTCGGCCGCGCGCGGCCCCGTCGTGCCGAAGCCCGTCAGCGAGCAGCAGACGATCCGGGGGTTGACGGCCTTCAAGGCCTCGTAGGTCAAGCCGAGCCTGGCCGGCAGGTCGCCCCGAGCATTGTTGAACACCGCGTCCGAGACCTTGACGAGGTCGTGGAGCACGGCCTGGCCCGCCGGGTGCTGGAGGTTGAGCGTCAACGACTTGGAGCCGCGGTTGAAGGACTGGAAGAACAGCGAGTCCTGCTCCGCCAGGTACGGCAGCACGTAGCGCGCGCTGTCGCCGCCCACTGCCGGGTCCTCGATCTTGATGATCTCGGCGCCGAGATCCGCGAGCACCTGGGTACCGAAGGGGCCCGCCCCGAACTGGGAGACGGCCAGGATGCGCACGCCCTCTAGCGGTGGGCGAGTCGCTGCCCCCTCACCCTGCCCTCTCCCCCTCGGCGGGGGCGAGGGTTCCACACCATTCCCCTCACCCTGCCCTCTCCCCCGATGGGGGAGAGGGTGACTCTCTCCCTCTCCCCTTTGGGGAGAGGGCTGGGGTGAGGGGCCGGGCTGAGGGTGGGCGCTCATGTCAGTAGGGAAGTTTCCCTTCGCCAAGCGTGGCGTGGGTTTTCTTGGGGACGAGGACCTTCCGCGTGTAGGAACAGACCTGGTCTCCACGCTGGTTTGTCGCGATTGTCTCGACGGTGACGATGCCGCGGTCGCCCTGCTTCGACTCCCGCAGCTCCAGCACGCGGCTCACGGCGTACAGCGTGTCGCCGATGAACGTGGGCTTCTCGTGCTTGAGCGCGTCCACCTCGAGATTGGCGATGGCGCGCCCCGAGATGTCGGCGACGCTCATGCCGATGACGACGCTGAAGATCAGCGGGCCCAGCACCACGCGCTGCTTGTGCTGCGTGTAGGTCTCGGCAAAATGCGCGTCGGAATGCAGCGGGTGCTGGTTCATGGTGAGGAGCGCGAACCACGTGCAGTCCGCCTCGGTGATGGTGCGCCCGGGCCAGTGCTTGAAGACCTGCCCGACCGCGAATTCCTCATAGTAGCGCCCGTAGCTCATGAGGCCCCCGGCTCGACGGCGTGGCGCGCGACGGCGCGCCGCAGGGCCTGGTTGTCCGTCTCGCCAGCCAGGAGCGCCGCCGCGTCCCGATAGTAGCGCTCGACGGGGAACTCGACGGTGTAGCCATAGCCGCCGTGGATGCGCATGGCGTCGAGCGTCACCTTGTAGGCGGTCTCGGCGGCGTGGAGGTAGGCCATCGC
>JBKPBU010000118.1:0-5821 GCA_046727015.1 Candidatus Methylomirabilota bacterium
TTGCGAGGTCGCCTTCAAGAATGTCGAGGTCGGCGCGGACGCGCTCATGGGGCAGGCCGGCTCGGGCTGGGCACCGCTCGCCCGGGTCCTCGACCGCGCCACCGTCGCGCTGTGCGCCGAGATGTGCGGCGGCGCGCAGAAGGTGCTCGAGATGACGGTCGAGTACGCGAAGATCCGTCAGGCCTTCGGCCGGCCCATCGGCTCGTACCAGGGCGTCAAGCACAAGGCCGCGGACATGCTGGTGGACGTCGAGAACAGCAAGTCGATCACGTACTACGCGGCGTGGGCCATGGACGAGGACGTGCCCGAGGGCCCGCTGGCCGTGAGCATGGCCAAGGCCTATGTGTCGGATGCCTACCGCCGCGTCGCCGGCGCCGGCATCCAGCTCCACGGCGGCATCGGGTTCACCTGGGAGCACGACCTGCACCTCTACTTCAAGCGGGCCAAGGGATCGGAATTCACGTTCGGCGACGCCACGTGGCATCGCGAGCGCGTAGCCCAATTGGTAAACCTCTAGGATGTCGGCCGCCGAGAAGGGCCCATCTGCGACCCCTACGTTGTTACCTTTTGGGGCGCCTTCGGCCGCACGCCTCGCATCTGGCCCCTGCTCGACGGCCTGCTAGGTAGCCAAGTGGGAAAGGTCCGGGAGAGACTGGGAAAGTGGATCCGTCGGGGCGCCGAGCCGACCCCTCCCAAGAATCCGCTGCTGTTCGCCGATCATGAAGAGATACAGGATATCGCGCGCCAGATGGCGCGCACCAAGGTCGAGCTCGATCGCTCCATCCTGACCCTCAGGAGCTGGGCGCGCGACCTCTCCCGCCGCGTGGTCGAGAGCGGTGGGCGGCTCGATCACGGTCACGATCTCCGCTCGCTCGGCGAGACCGTGGGCGGTCTCGCGCACAACTTCAACAACTCGCTCGCGGCCATCCTCGCCTACACCGAGCTCCTCCTCCGCGACGCGCCGAAGGACACCACCGCTCACCGCCGGCTCGTGGTGGTCCGCGAGGTGGCGCTCGAGGCCTCGGCGACGGTGCGGCGGCTCCAGGATTTCGTCTCGCGCCAGCCGGAGGTCGCCTTCGGCCCCGTCGGTCTGCCCGCCGTCATCCAGGAGGCGCTCGACCTCACGGCGCCGCGCTGGCGCGACGACGCCGAGCGCCGTGGCGTCGTCATCACCGTCACCCAGGACATGGAAGCGCTGCCGCCCGTGGAGGGCATCGCCTTCGAGCTGCGCGACGCGCTCGTGCGCCTCATCCTCAACGCCGTCCAGGCGATGCACGAGGGCGGCACCCTCGGCATCCGCGCCGCCAGCGAAGAGTCGGGGTGGATCGTCATCGAGGTGCGCGACACGGGCATCGGCATGACCGAGGAGCACTCGCGACTCGTGGCCAACCGCGCCCTCGAAAAGGCTCCGACCAACCGCGGAGGCCGCGGACTGGCCGAGGTCGCCGAGATCATCGAGCGCCACGGCGGCAGCCTGAGCATCGAGAGCGAGCCGGGCCGGGGTACGGTGGTCCGGCTGCGCCTGCACGCGAGCCGGTTCCAGATCATCCCGCCTCCCGAGGGCGTCGTGGAGGCCGTGCACCCGGAGCAGGCCTCGCGCATCCTCCTCGTGGACGACGACCCGCGTCTGCTCACCGTGCTCTCCGACACGCTCCAGTCCTACGGTCACGCCGTCACCACCGCCGACAAGGGCGATGAGGCGGTCGAGCTCTTCGACCCCGCTCTGCACGACGTGGTCATCACGGACCTCGGCATGCCGCGCATGAACGGCTGGGAGGTCGCCGAGCGCATCAAGGCCAAGTCGCCCGACACGCCGGTGTTCCTGCTGACGGGCTGGGGCGAGAGTGTGGCCGCTCACGAGGGTAGCCAGTTCGTGGATCGTGTCGTGGCCAAGCCGGTCTCCGCCGAGGCCCTGATGGAGCAGCTCGCAGAGCTGCGCCGCACGCGCGCCCCGGCACCGTGACGCCCGCAGAGCCCAAGCCCGCGTCGTCCGTTCTCCTCGTCCGCGCCGGCTCGCAGTCGCCGGCCGAGGTCTACATGATCCGCCGGCAGAAAAGCATGCGCTTTCTCGGCGGCTTCTACGCGTTTCCCGGCGGCAAGGTGGATCCGGAGGACGGCGCGCCGGACATTCTCGCCCGCTGTCGGGGCCTCACGGAGGTCGAGGCCGGACGGCTCGTCCCGTCCGAGCACGGCATGCCGGCGCTGGCCTTCTGGGTCGCGGCGGCTCGCGAGCTGCTCGAGGAGACGGGCGTGCTTCCGGCGTGCGACGAGACAGGGCGCGCAGTCGCCCCGGCCGAGCGCATTGAGGCGCTTCGCGTCGCTCACATGGCGAAGCGCGCGCCGCTGGCGGCGCTCCTCGCCTCCGAAGGCTGGTACCTCGATCTCGGGCCCTTCCGCTACCTCTCGCACTTCATCACGCCGCCGTCGAGCGCCATCCGCTTCAGCGCGCGCTTCTTTCTCGCTCCGGTTCCCGCGGGCCAGAGCCCCCGCCTTTTCCACGAGGAGGCTTCCGAGAGCTTCTGGATCGCCCCGGCGGAAGGCTTTCGCCGCCACCGGAGCGGAGAGTGGGCCATGGCCGAGCCGGCCGACAGCGGCCTTGGCTACCTTGCCCAGTTCGATGGCCTCGATGCCGTATGGGCCGCTCACGCCGACGGCAGGCATAAATTCCACGGCATCCTCGACCGCGTGCAGGCCGCGGGCGTCGAGATTCACCGGCGCCCCGCGTAGCGGCGCACAAGGAGAGAGCGACATGAAGAACGTCCAGATGTCGGTCGCGGGGAATGTCCTGTCGATCACGGACTGAACGTCTACCGCAAGAAGTGAGGAGGAGGGTCCGTCCTCCTTGACACCATGGGTGCCGGCTGGCTTACTCTGACGGCCCATGGCTGACCTCGCTGTCGACAACGCTGCGTCCTTCCTGATCGACCAGCCGCTCGCCGAGGGCTTGGGTTCGCGCGTGGCCGTCGTGACGCCCGGACGGACCTGGACATACGGCGAGCTCCAGGCCCTGACGGACCGCGCGGCGGATGGGCTCCGCCGGCGGGGCGTCGAGCCCGAGCAACGCGTGGCGCTCCTCATGCCGGACGGCGTCGAGTTCGCCGCCGCGTTTTTTGCCACGCTCAAGCTGGGAGCCGTCGCTGTTCCGCTCAACACGCGGGCGACTCCCAGGGAAGCGGGCGTCATCCTGGACGACTGCCGCGCCAAGGTCGTTGTCGCTGACCGTGGTCTCCGAGCCGCGCTCGGTCCCGCAAGGCAGGCGCGCGCCGTCGATTTCGAGAGTCTCGCCAACGGGGCGGCCGCCGGGCCGGTTGCGTCCGAACCCGTGGGACGGGACGCGATGGCGTTCTGGCTCTACACCTCCGGCACAACGGGCACGCCCAAGGCGGTCGTGCACTGCCACCGGACCTTGCTGGCCGGCCACCACTACGGTACCGACGTGCTGGGCATCGTGCCCGAGGACCGCGTCTTCGCGACCTCCAAGCTCTTCTTCGCCTACGCCCTCGGCAATGCGCTCGTCCTCCCGCTCTCGGCGCGCGCGAGCGGCTTCCTCCACCCGGCCTGGGCGGAAGCGCCAGTCATCCTCGACGTCCTCAGGAGCTACCGGCCGACGCTCTACTTCTCGGTTCCGACGGTCTATTCACGGCTCCTGCGCTCTGACCTGCCCGCCGACGCCTTCCGCTCGGTGCGCCTCTGCGTCTCTGCGGGGGAGCGGCTCCCTGCCGAGATCTACCACGCGTGGAAGGAGCGCTTCGGCGTCGAGATCCTCGACGGCATCGGCGCCACGGAGACGGTTTTCATGTTCGTCTCGAACCGCGCCGGAAGGTGCCGCGCCGGCTCGACCGGCACGCCCGTCGACGGGTCGGAGATCAAGCTGCTCGACGCCGCGGGCCAGCCGGTCGCCGACGGCGAGCGGGGCGTGCTCTGGGCCAAGACGCCGTCGACCGCGGCCGGCTACTGGAAGCGCCTCGATCACTCGCGCCACACGTTCGTGGGCGACTGGTTTCGCACGGGCGACGTGTACGTCCGCGACGCGGAGGGCTTCCTCACCCACTGCGGCCGCGAGGACGACTTCTTCAAGGTGGCCGGTCAGTGGGTCGTGCCGGGCGACGTCGAAGCCGTGCTGATGAAGCATCCGGGCGTTCTCGAAGCGGGCGTGGTCGGCGCCGCCGAGGGGTCAGGGCTCATCAAGCCCTTCGTCTTCATCGTTCCGCGGGACGCGACGGTCGAAGCGGCGGCACTCCAGCTCGAGCTCATGCGGCACGCCGAGCGTCTCCTGCCGAGCTATCAGCGTCCGCGCGAGATCCGCATCGTCACCGAGTTGCCCCGGACCGCCACGGGCAAGCTCCAGCGCTTCAAGCTGAAGGAGCTCCTGGTGACCCCGCCGTGAGTGTGCCGAGCGCAAGGGACCGCAGAGGCGGCGAGCCGAGCAGGCGAGCCGATGAGCGGAAATGGGGGAGTGCGGGGGCCATGTCTGGGCCCCCGCAGATAAATGGTTAACAATGCGATCGAGGTGAAGGTGCGCTGGTCGGAGGCGGATCCGGCCGGGATAGTCTTCTACCCGCGCTTTTTCGAGTGGTTCGACCTGGCGACGGAGGCGCTCTTCGAGTCGGTGGGGCTGCCGTGGGCGGAGATCTTTCCCAAATACCGAATCGTGGGCGTGCCCATCGTCGAGACTGGGGCGCGCTTCGCCTCCCCGGTGCGCTACGGCGACTCGGTGCGGATCCGCTCGACGGTCACCGAGGTCAAGGACAAGACCTTCCGCGTGGAGCACGAGGTGTCGGTAGGCGACCGCCAATGCGCGGCGGGCTTCGAGGTGCGCGCCTGGGTGGCGCGGCCGGAGGATCCCGGCGGGCGGCTCGCCGCCAGGCCGTTTCCGCAGGAGATCGCGATGCGCCTCAAAGGCCAGGGAGGCATCTATGCATGAGACACGCGTGGGCATGAAGCCTGAAGTCGTCTATACGAAGTCCGCGCCCAAGACCGGCTTCTCCGAGGGCACGGAATCACCCATCGCCCAAGGCGTCAAGTGCGGCCAGTTCCTCTTCGTCTCCGGGCAGGGGCCGCTCGATCCGGTGACCAAGAACGTCGTCTCGCAGGACCTGGCCGAGCAGACGCGCGTGACGCTCGACAATGTGCGGGCCGTGCTCGAAGCCGGCGGGACGTCCATCGACAACGTGGTCAAGGTCGGCGTGTTCCTGCGAAGCATGGAGGATTTTCCCGTGTTCAACCGGGTCTTCAAGGAGTACTTCAAAGGCGTCCAGCCGGCGCGGACCACGGTGGAAGCGGCGGCGCCCCGCAAGGGGGTCAACATCGAGATCGACTGCATCGCGTACATTCCGTAACTCTACCCTCTCCCTCCTGGGCGGGAGAGGGGACTAAGGAGGAACGACCCATGAGCCTGGCAGCCGTGTACCTGTCGGCCCACACGCCGCGCTACTGCACGCTCGAGGCCGCCGTCGAGGGCAAGCTCGCCTCGGAGGCGTTCAGGCCGGTCCGCGACGGACTCGTCGCTCAGGGCCGGGAAGTCGCGAAGGCGCGCCTCGACGTGATGGTCGTCAACTCCTGCCACCTGATCACGACCTTTCCGACCGTGGTGGACGGGACGCCGCGCCATCGGGGCGTGCTGACGGCGCAGGAGGCGCCCGAGATCATCCACGGCGTGGCCTACGACTACCCCGGCGACTACGAGCTGGCGGCGGACATCGTCGCCCGCGGCAAAGCGGCCGGGCTCCAGAGTGTGCTGGCCAACGACGTGCACTATCCGCTCGACTACGGCACGGTCATGCCCATGGTCTGCTACCTCGATCGCGCCCAGTCGCTGCCG
>JBKPBU010000119.1:0-1073 GCA_046727015.1 Candidatus Methylomirabilota bacterium
GCGCGTCCCGCCTGTCGAGATGATCGAAGACCCCGATATCCATGTTGGCGCTCACGGAGTCTAGCGCGCCTTGGGAGGTTGTCAAAGCCGATTCCTAACCTCTTGAGTACGCCCAAAGGTGGAGTACCATAGGGCAACTTCGGTGAGCGCCGTGCCCCAGACCTCCAAGGCCCGAGAGGGAGGAGTGGTTCATGTCCTATGACCTCGTGATCAAGAACGGCTGGGTGGTGGATGGCTCCGGGCTGCCCAAGTACCGCGCCGACGTCGGCGTCAAGGGCGGCCGCATCGCCAGCATCGGCCGCATCCGGGAGTCGGCGCGCGAGGTCATCGACGCCGACGGCCAGGTCGTCTCGCCCGGCTTCGTGGACGGGCACACGCACATGGACGCCCAGGTCTTCTGGGATCCGCTCGGCACCTCCTCCTGCTGGCACGGCATCACCAGCGTGGTCATGGGCAACTGCGGCTTCACCCTCGCCCCCTGCGCCAAAGCGGATCGGAGCCTCGTCATCCGCAACCTCCAGCGCGCCGAGGACATCTCCGCGGAGGCCATGGAAGCCGGCATCGAGTGGACGTGGACCACCTACGCCCAGTTCCTCGACACGCTCGAGTCGCTGCCCAAGGGGATCAACTACTCCGGCTACATGGGTCACTCCGCGCTTCGCACCTACGTCATGGGCGAGCGCGCCTTCGACCAGGCCGCGACCGAGGACGACCTCAAAGCCATGGAGAAGGAGCTGCGCAGCGCGCTCACCGCCGGCGCCATGGGCTTCACCACCTCGCGCTCCCCGAGCCACGAGACGCCCGACCGGCGTCCCGTCGCGAGTCGCGTCGCCCCCTGGGACGAGATTCGCCGCCTCGTCGGCGTCATGGGCGACATGAATGCCGGTATCTTCGAGATCGCGGGCGAAGGCGTGGACCGCGACCCGGGCAATCCCGGTCTCCGCGACTACCAGCGCCGGCTGCGGGAGCTGGCCGTCGAGACCGGCCGCCCCGTGACATTCGGCCTGTTCAGCCGGAAAGACGCGCCCGACATCTGGCGGACCTACATCACCCTGCTCGAGGAGACCGCGGCC
>JBKPBU010000120.1:0-1702 GCA_046727015.1 Candidatus Methylomirabilota bacterium
CGGCCGAGTTCCTGGCGGTCCCGGTAGAGCTCGCGCGTGTCCTTCCGCAGCTCGGCGCGGTCGGTGGCGGCCGCGCGCCAGTCGCCGGACCTCACATCCTGGCGGAGCCTGGCGCGATCCTGAGCAATCTCGCGCTCGTCCCGGCCGATCTCTCTCTGGTCCTGGCGGATCTCCTGCCGGTCGCCGGCGATTTCGCGGCGGTCCTGCCAGATCTCGCGGTTGTCGCGGTTGATCTCACGCCTGTCCTCCCGGATGTCCCTGACATCGCGGGCAACATCGCGCCGATCCTGACCGATATCCCGGTTGCTCGACCAACCGCCTTGCGAGTAGTCCCTCCGTTGATCCTCTTCCTGGGCGCCCACCATGGGAGCCCATAGCGCGACGGTCGCGACCGCGCCTCCCACGAGCCACGTGAATCGATGCATAGCGCTTTCCTCCTGTGCCCCTTCAAAGGGCGTTTAACTGCACGCCCCCCCTAGGACGCAGGCACAGGAGTATCCATTTACATACGGTTGGCCCGGCACTAGGCGCTGAACTGCCGCAGCAGCTGCCCAGGCCTCCCGCAATCGGCCATGATCCCCCGCGTGTCCGCCACTCGGACGCCGTTGACCCACACGCCGTGCAGGCCCACCGCGGGCGTGTCGAGCCGCGACGCGCCGGTGGGCAGATCATTCACGCGGCGCTTCGGCCCGCGCCCCACCGTCACGGGGTCGAACAGCATGAGGTCCGCCCACGCGCCGGGCGCGATGCGGCCGCGGTCCTTGATGCGATACGCGTCCGCCACCGTGCTCGTCACCGCGCGCACCGCTTGCTCCAACGTCATGTCCCCGCGCTCGCGCACCCAGTGGCCGAAGAGATGCAGGCCGAACCCCGCGTCGCAGAGGAAGGAGAGATGCGCCCCCGCATCCGATAGCGCGATGGCCGCGCAGGGATGGCGCAGGAGCTCCGAGACTTTCTTTTCGTCCGTGTTGAAGAGCCGGCAGTCGAACATGGTGTCCAGATCGTCCTCGAGCCCGAGATCGAGGAAGACGTCCCACGGCTCGCGCTTCCGCTCCCGCGCCAGCTCGCCGATCGTCCTGCCTTCGAGCGGCCGGAGCGACGGCTTCCCCACCTCCATCACCGTGAGGTAGTCCCAGTTCTCGTTGCTGATACGGTTCGGCACCCCGGGCTGCCCCATCTCGTGGATGAGCGCGCGGCGGAAGGACGGGTCGGTCAGGATCTGCCGGTAGCGCGACGGGTCGGACGCCGTCATCGCCGGCCGCCACGCCATCAACGCCTCGAGCGGGTAGGGGTGACGCAGCGTGAACTCCATGCCCAGCGGGAAGCAGCCCACCTGCGCCCAGAGCTCGCGGCCGCGGCTGCGCGCCTGCTCGATCTCGCCCAGCTCCTTGAAGACGCGCTGGGGATCGCCCGGGTCCACGAACATGGCCGCGATCATGACGGGCCGGCCGTTGGCGCCCGCGATCTTCTCGAGCCAGGGAATGGTGGAGGTCATGCCCTTGGTGAGCATGAAGACGCCGCGCCCGGCCTCGCCCAGCGCGCCCGTGAGCGCCAGCATCTCCTTCTCGTCCGCCAGCCGCGAGGGCATGGGGATGCCGTGCTCGCCGTTGTGCTGCTCGAGCGTGGACGTCGCGAAGCCGATGGCGCCGGCCTTGACCGCCTCGAGCACGATGCGCTTCATCTCCGCGATCTCGGCGTCCGT
>JBKPBU010000121.1:0-5618 GCA_046727015.1 Candidatus Methylomirabilota bacterium
CTTCGGCGGCTGGATCGCCGCGGAGATGGCGACGATGTCGCCGCGTTCGATTCGCCGGCTCGTCCTCGTCGGCGCGATGGGCGTGAAGCCGGTTCACGGCGAGATCTTCGACCAGGCGATCGTGAGCTACATCGACTATGCCCGGGCCGGCTTCGAGGACCAGGGCGCCTTCGACCGCCTCTTCGGCGCCGACCCGCCGACTTCGCTGCTCGAGCAGTGGGACCTCAACCGGGAAATGACGTTCCGGATCGCGTGGAAGCCGTACATGTACAACCCGACGCTGCCGCACTTCCTGGGCGGGGTGCGCACGCCCGCGCTGATCGTCTGGGGGCGGAGCGACAAAGTCGTGCCGCTGGAATGCGGCGAGGCATACGCCAAGGCGCTGCCGCAAAGCCGCCTGGCCATCGTCGAGAAATCCGGGCACTTCGTCGACATGGAGCAGCCCGAGGTGCTTGCCAAGCTCGTCATGGATTTCGCCGCCGACTCATAATTTATACGCGGACCAACGCCACCCTCACCCCGGCCCTCTCCCTCCCAGGAGGGAGAGGGTGCCATTTCGAGGGCTGAGATGATGAGGGGGAGCGAAGGAGACTGACATGCACCTGATGTACTTCACAGAACAGCCGATGTCGGCCTATTCCGCCGAAGAGGGACTGAAGTTCGGCGCCACGGCCCTCATGTTCTCGAACAAGCACTTCGATCCCGTGGCGGGCAGCCGCCTGTACAACGAGTACCTCGAGCACTACCGGCTGGCGGAGGAAGTCGGTTTCGACGGCATCATGCTGAACGAACACCACAACGCGCCCTTCTGCATGCAGGCAAAGTGCAACGTCTTCGCCTCCATCCTGGCCGCGATGACCAAGCGCGTGAAACTGGTGCTGCTCGGCAACCCGCTGCCCCTGGCCGACAACCCGGTGCGCCTCGCCGAAGAGCTGTCCATGATCGACATGATCTCCCGGGGCCGGCTCGTGTCGGGTTTCGTCCGCGGCGGCGGCCAGGAGCAGCTCGCCGCCGGCGTCAATCCCGCCTACAACCGCGAGCGCTTCGAGGAAGCGCACGAGCTGATCGTCCGCGCGTGGACGCAGGTGGGGCCTTTCCGCTTCGAGGGCACGCACTACCAGCACCGGGTCGTGAACCCGTGGGCGGTGCCGCTGCAGAAGCCGCACCCGCGCGTGTGGATTCCAGGCGTGGTGAGCAAGGAGACCATCGTCTGGTCGGCGCGGCAGCGGTACCCGTACATCGCGCTCAGCACCGCGATCGAGGCGACCAAGAAGATCTGGGAGCTGTACGACTCGGTCGCGGCCGAGGCCGGCTATGCCGCCGGGCCGGAGAACCGCGGCTACCTCCAGCGATGCCATGTCGCCGAGACCGAAGAGAAGGCGATGGCCAACGCGAAGCAGTTCATGTGGATGCAGGGCGAGTTCACCGGTCTCGCCCATCCGGTGTGGTCGAGCCCGTCGGGCTACTTTTCGCCGTCGTACCGCAAGGCATTCGTCGAGTACGCGGTGGGCCGCCGGTCGAACCCGCGCGGCGCCAAGTTCGAAGACCAGATTCGCGATCAGCAGATCATCGCGGGGACGCCGAAGACCGTCATCGCGAAGCTTCGCCGGCTCCTCGAGGAGACGCGTCCCTCCATTCTCGGCTTCTGGACGAGCGACGGCTTCGTCAGCCACGAGGACGCGAAGACCTGCATACGCCTGCTCGGCCAGGAGGTGCTTCCCGCGGTCCGGGAGATGGGCAAGGAACTCGGCCTCTGGAGCCCCTTCGAGGCCAATGCTCCGGTCAGCATCGCCTACGCGAAGGGGCCGGCGCCGGTCGCGGCCTGAGGACATCCAGTGCGCTTCGACGGGAAGGTGGCGCTCATCACGGCGGCGGCGAGCGGGATTGGCCGGGCCACCGCCGACATCATCGCCGGCGAGGGTGGCGCCGTCGTCGCCGTGGACACCGACGCCGGCAGGCTCGAGGCGGCCGTGGCGGCGATCAAGGCCTCGGGGGGGCGCGCGTACGCCCGCCGCGCCGACGCGCTCGATCCCAAAGAGGTCGAGGGCGCGGTCGAGGGAACCGTCCGCGACCTCGGGCGTATCGACATTCTGGTCAATGCGGTCGGAGGGAGCACGATCATCCCGCGGCCCGCGGCCACGGTGGACGAGCTCAGCCTCGACGACTGGCAGCGGCTGATCGCGTTCAACCTCGAGGGCACGTTTCTCGGCTGCCACACGGTGGCGCCGGTCATGAAGCGTCAGAAGAGCGGCAAGATCGTGAACCTCGCCTCGATCGCCGGGCGCGGCATCAGCGCCAGCAGCAGCAGTGCCTATGCGGCCGCGAAGGGCGGCATCATGGCGTTTACGACCAAGCTGGCCCACGAGCTGGGGCCGCACGGCATCACGGTCAACGCGATCGCGCCCAGCATGACGCTGACCGAGCGCATCCGCCCGCGCTGGGAGCAGCGGACCGCCGAGGAGCAGGCGCGGGAAATCGAGCGGACGCCGCTCCGCCGCATGGCCGAGGCGCGCGACCAGGCGCGCGTGATCTGCTTTCTCGCATCGGCTGACGCCGACTTCGTCACCGGCGTCACGATCGACGTGACCGGAGGGCTCTAGCAGGACCATAGACCTTCCGGCCCGTGCTTGACCCCCTCGTCCTTACTGGGCTAATCTCTCTCGGCGCCTGTCCGTCCGTCCGAGACTTGGTTTACCAGAGGGCATCGTCCTTCGCGGTCCCAGTGAGGGGGGCAGTGTGACGACCGAACGACGCAGGTTCATCGCGACGGCGAGCGGGGCGGTGGTGGCTGCCGCTGCTGCGACCATCGTCGACGCTCCCCACGTCATCGCCCAGCCGAAGATCCAGTGGCGGATGTCCACGACCTGGACCCCGGCGCTCGACCATCTTCAGGGCGTGGCCCAGCAGCTGGCGAAGGTCGTCGAGGAGATGAGCGGCGGGCGGTTCCGGATCGAGGTCTTCCCGGGCGGCCAGATCATGCAGCCGCTCGAGTGCTTTGACGCCGCGTCGAAGGGCACAATCGAGGCGTTTATGGGAACCGCATACTACTGGACCGCGAAGGAGCCCGCGGTCGAGTGGTTCTCGACCGTCCCATTTGGCATGAATCCCGAGGGCATGGCGGCCTGGTACTACCAGGGCGACGGACTCAAGCTCTGCGAGGAGGCGCATACCGCCTTCAACCTCGTCCCGCGCCCCGCCACATCGGCTGCTCCGCAGATGGCCGGATGGTTCAGGAAGAAGATCAACACGATCGGCGACTACAAAGGGATCAGGATGCGCATTGGCACGGGCCAGGGCGGCAAGGTCTATGTCAAAGCGGGCGGTACGGCTGTGCTCACTCCTGGCGCCGACATCTACGCTGCGCTCGAGCGGGGCGTGATCGACGCCGCCGAATGGGTCGGGCCGCATGACGACATGAAGCTAGGTCTGCACAAGACCGCGCGCTACTACTACTATCCGGGCTGGCACGAGCCCGGCACCATGCCGGAATTCGGCTTCAACAAGAAGGCGTACGAGGCGCTCCCGGTCGATCTGCAGCGGACCCTCGATCATGCCGCGGCTGCAGTCCAGGTCTATGGTAGCGCGGATTACCACACCAAGAACGCGATCGCGCTCGGGCGACTCAAGACCGAGTTCAAGGATAAGGTCGAGGTGCTTCAGCTCCCGGTGCCGGTGCTGCGCGAACTCAAGAAGCTCTCGGCCGAGGTCGCCAGGGAAGAATCCGAGAGGACCCCCATGGCGCGGAAGGTGTACGCCTCCTTCACGAAATTCCAGGCGCTTGTGGGTCCCTGGGACCACGTGGCCGAGGGCGCCTACCATCAGCTCGTGGCTCAGTGAGGAGGGCAGCATGACGACCGAACGCCGCAGATTCATCGCAACCGGGAGCGGTCTGGTGACGGCTGCCGTGGCCACCACCATTTTCGACGCCCCCAGCGTCATCGCGCAGCCGAAGGTGCAGTGGCGCATGTCCACGGCCTGGACTGCGGTGCTCGACACGCTCCAGGGGAACGCCGAGCGGCTCGCCAAGGTCGTCGACGAGATGAGCGGTGGGCGCTTCCGCATCGAGGTTCTTCCGGCCGGACAGATCGTACCGGCGTTCGAGTGCTTCGACGCCACCTCCAAGGGCACGATCGAGGGATACATGGCGTCGCCGCAATACTGGTCCGAGAAGGAGCCCGCCATGGAGTGGTTCGCCACCATCCCGTTCGGCATGAACCCCGAAGGCATGGCAGCCTGGTTCTACCAGGGGGACGGGCTCAGGCTGATGGAGGAGACGTATGCTGCCTTCAACGTCGTGCCGCGTCCCGCCATGCCGGACGCCCCGCAGATGGGCGGTTGGTTCAGAAAGAAGATCACCATGATGGGCGACTTCAAGGGTTTCCGGATGCGCATTCCGAGCCTCGGCGGCAAGGTCTACGCACGGGCGGGTGCCACGACGGTGCTGACTCCGGGCAACGAGATCTACGCCGCCCTCGAGCGCGGCGTGATCGATGCCGCCGAATTCGTCGGCCCGCATCTCGACATGCAGATCGGACTCCACAGGACCGCGCGCTACTACTACTATCCCGGGTGGCACGAGCCCGGGACGACGCAGGACTTCGGCTTCAACAAGAAGGCGTACGAGGCGCTTCCGGTCGATCTGCGACGGATGCTCGACCATGCCACGGTGGCCGTCCAGCTCTACGGGCTGGCAGACTTTCACACGAAGAACGCGATCGCGCTCGAGCGCCTCAGGACCGAGTTCAAGGGCAAGGTCGAGATCGTGCAGTTCCCCACGCCGGTGCTCCGTGACCTCAAGAAACTCTCGGCCGACGTGGTGAAGGAGCAATCGGAGAAGACCCCGATGGCCCGGAAGGTGCACGCCTCCTTCACGAAGTTCCAGGCGCTGGTGGGCCCCTGGGACCGCGTCGCCGAAGGCGCCTACCATCAGCTCGTGGCAGGATGAGGAGGGCAGCGTGACGACCGAACGACGCCGGTTCCTCGCGAAGGCGGGTGGGTTCGTGGCGGCCGCGGCCACCGCCGCCATCGTCGACGCCCCGAACGTCATCGCGCAGCCGAAGGTCCAATGGCGCATGTCCACGGCCTGGGCCCGATCTCTCGACGTGCAGCACACCGCCGAGCAGTTGGCGAAGGTAGTCGAGGAGATGAGCGGCGGGCGATTCCGGATCGAGGTCTTCGCGGGCGGCCAGATCATACCGCCGTTCGAGTGCTTCGACGCGGCTTCGAAAGGCACCATCGAGGCCTTCATGGCCGCTCCATTCTACTGGGCGCAGAAGGAGCCCGCGATCCAGTGGTTCCACACCGTTCCGTTCGGCATGAACCCCGAGGGCATGGCCGCCTGGCTCTACCAGGGCGACGGGCTCAAGCTGATGGAGGAGACGTACGGCGCCTTCAACCTCGTGCCACGCCCGAGCGGGGCACAGGCTCCGCAGATGGGCGGATGGTTCCGGAAGAAGATGGCCACCATCGGCGACTACAAGGGCCTCAAGATGCGCATCGGCCCCCTCGGCGGGAAGGTTTATGTCAAAGCCGGCGGCACGGTAGCCCTCATCCCGGCTGCGGATATCTATGCCGCGCTCGAGCGGGGGGTGATCGACGCCTGCGAATGGGTGGGCCCA
>JBKPBU010000122.1:0-1830 GCA_046727015.1 Candidatus Methylomirabilota bacterium
CTGGTTCGGCTTCACCGACGACATCGTCGTGCGCGTGACGCCGGCGCCGAACGGCAGCCGCATCGACGTGCGCTCGGCCTCGCGCGTGGGGCGCAGCGACCTGGGCGTCAACGCGCGCCGCATCCGCGCCTACCTCGCCGCCCTCCGGTAGGGGTCAGGTCTTACATTACGACATCAGGACCGGTCACAGTGACCAGGATTCCGATTGCGATGTCGTAATGCAAGACCTGACCCCAGGTCGCGGACCGTGATGTCGCAATGCAAGACCTGACCCCAGGTGATACGATCTGGCGGATGAGCGACGAGACCCGGCCGTCGAACTTCGTTCGCGAGATCGTCGATGCGCACAATCGCTCGGGCCGCTTCGGCGGCAAGGTCATCACGCGCTTCCCGCCCGAGCCCAACGGCTATCTCCACATCGGCCACGCCAAGGCCATCTGCCTCGACTTCGGCCTGGCCCGGGACTACGGCGGGCGCTGCCACCTGCGCTTCGACGACACCAACCCCATCAAGGAAAGCCAAGAGTACGTCGACGCCATCATGGACGATATCCGCTGGCTCGGCTTCGATTGGGGCCCGCACCTGTACCACGCCAGCGACTACTTCGAACAGCTCTACGAGTGGGCGGTCGAGCTGATCCGCAAGGGCAAGGCATACGTGGACGATCTCTCCGGGGATCAGATCCGCGAGTACCGCGGCACGCTGACCGAGCCCGGCCGCGAGTCGCCGTACCGCAATCGTTCCGTGGAGGAAAACCTCGATCTCTTCCGCCGTATGCGCGCGGGTGAGTTTCAAGACGGCAGCAGGACCCTGCGGGCGAAGATCGACATGGCCTCCGGCAACATCAACGTGCGCGATCCCGTCATGTATCGCATCCGCAAGGCGACGCACCAGCGCACGGGCGACGCGTGGTGCATCTACCCGATGTACGACTGGGCCCACGGCCAGTCCGATTCCATCGAGGGCGTGACGCATTCCATCTGCACGCTGGAATACGAGGACCACCGCCCGCTCTACGACTGGTACCTCGACACCCTCGGCATCTTCCATCCGCAGCAGATCGAGTTTGCCCGGCTCAACCTCTCGCACACGGTGATGAGCAAGCGCAAGCTGCTGCAGCTCGTCGAGGGCGGTCACGTCAGCGGCTGGGACGACCCGCGCATGCCCACCATCGCGGGCCTGCGCCGCCGCGGGTACACCCCGGAGTCGATCCGGGACTTCTGCGAGCGCATCGGCGTGGCCAAGAACGACAACACCGTGGAGCTGGCGCTCCTCGAGCACTGCCTCCGCGAGGACCTCAACAAGCGCGCCCAGCGCCGCATGGCCGTCCTCCGCCCGCTCAAGCTCATCGTCGAGAACTATCCGGAAGGCAAGGTCGAGGAGATGGACGCGGTCAACAATCCAGAAGATGCGGCGGCCGGTACGCGCAAGGTGCCGTTCAGCCGCGAGCTCTGGATCGAGCAGGACGACTTCCGCGAGGTCGTCCCGAAGAAATACTTCCGGCTCGCGCCCGGGGCGGAGGTGCGCCTCCGCTATGCCTATATCGTCCAGTGCACCGACTTCAAGAAGAATGCCGCGGGCGAGATCGTCGAGGTCCGCTGCCAGTACGACCCCGCGACGGTGGGCGGCGATAGCAAGGGGCGAAGCGTGAAGGGCACCATCCACTGGGTGTCGGCCGCCCATGCGACCACAGCGGAGGTGCGCCTCTACGACACGCTATTCGCGACGCCGAAGCCGGATGAGGCGGACGATTTCCGGACCGCGCTCAACCCGCAGTCCTTGACCGTGCTTTCCGACAGCCGGGTCGAGCCGGCGCTGGCCACCGCCCCG
>JBKPBU010000123.1:0-6365 GCA_046727015.1 Candidatus Methylomirabilota bacterium
ACCTCCTGATAGTAGGCCTCGATGGAGCTGGGAGGGCCAAGGTGGATGACGGCTCGGACGTCGGCCCTGTCTATGCCCATCCCGAAGGCGTTCGTCGCGACAACGACCTCGGCGCTGCCGTCGGCGAAGGCGCGCTGAGCTTGTTCCCGCTCGGCCGGCGAGAGGCCCGCGTGGTAAACACGGGCGCGCCAGCCCTCGGACTCGAGCCGCGCGCCCTCCTCCTCTGCGGCGCGCCGGGTCGGCGCGTACACGATCGCCGCGCCGCGCCCCTGCCCGTGGCCGCCGAGCGCCTCGGCAAGAGCCGCGTCGACGCGCCGGCACCGCTCGCGCTTGTCCTCGACCTCGATCGCGCGCAGCGAAAGGTTGGGCCGGGCGAACCCCTGCACCACTTGAGGCGTGTCCGCGGGCAGACCGAGGCGAGCGAGGATCTCGTCGCGCACCACCGGCGTGGCGGTGGCGGTGCACGCGAGCACGCGGGCCGACGGCAGGTCCTGGATCAGGCCGCCGATCTCGAGATACTCAGGACGGAAGTCGTGTCCCCACTCGCTGATGCAGTGGGCTTCGTCCACCGCGACGAGCGGGCAGCGCAGCCCCGCGACCAAGCTGCGGAAGCCGGGAAAGGTCAGGCGCTCGGGCGCGACATAGACCAGTTTGCAGTCGCCGCGCGCAATCATGCCCATGCGCCGGCGCATCTCGCCGGCATCCACCGTAGAAGCCAGGTAGGTCGCCGACACGCCGCGAGCGTTGAGCGCCTCGACCTGGTCCTGCATGAGCGAGATCAGGGGCGAGATGCAGAGCGTCGTGCCATCGAGGAGAGTCGCCGGAAGCTGATAGATGAGGCTCTTGCCGCCGCCGGTTGGCGCGACGAGGAGCAAACGGTCCGAGGCCAACAAAGTCTCGATGGCCTCGCGCTGACCCGCGCGAAAGGCGGCGTAGCCCAGCCGGTGAAGCCCACCCTCGAGGTCGAGCCCCGAGAAGAGGACCGGCTGGGCCGCGCCGCGCGCGATCACCTTACTTGGCGTAGCGCTTCTGCCACTCGGCCAGGATCCGGTCGCGGTTCTTGGCCGACCAGTCGAAGTCGTTGGGGTAGACGACCTTGCTGATGTCCTTCGGCAGCCCCTCGGGCACTGGCATGCCGGCGACGGCGACGGCCGCGAAATACTTCGCGTACAGCGCCATGGCCTCGTCGCTCGCGGCCCAGTCGAGGAACTGCTTCGCGGCCGGGTTCTTCGCGCCCTTCTTGGTGAGCGCGTTGGCCTCCATCTCGTAGCCCGAGCCCTCCTTCGGCAGGACCATCTCGACCGGGCTGCCCTTTTTCTTCATCTCGAGCGCGACGTACTCGAACGAGACGCCGATGGCGCGCTCGCCGGCGGCCGCGTCCTTGCAGGGCTTGGAGCCCGACTTCGTGTACTCGGCGATGTTCTTGTCCAGCGCGTCGAGATACTTCCATCCCTCGGCCTCGCCCATCCGCTGGAGGATCGACGCGACGGAGAGATAACCGGTGCCGGAAGATGCCGGGTTGGGCATGACGACCTGGCCCTTGTACACAGGCTTGGTCAGGTCAGCCCAGGACGCCGGCATGGGCAGGTTGTTCTTCTTCGTCATCTCGGTGTTGACGCAGAAGGCCGACATGTAGATGTCGATGCCGACCCACGACGGCGGGTTGGCCTTGTCGCGGAAGAGCGGCTGGATCTTGTCGAGGCCCTTGGGCGCGTAGGGCTCGAGGAGCCCCGCGCTCTTGAAGATCAGGATGTTCGTGGCGCCGACGCCCCAGATGGCTTCAGCCTGCATGTTGTCCTTCTCGGCCATGAACCGGGCCGAGATGTCGCCGGTGGACAGCCGCAGCATCTTGAGCTCGATGTTGGGCAGCGTCTTGTTGAGCGCCTTCATGTAGTCGGCGATCTGCTCGTTCTCGATCGCCGTGTAGACGACGACGGTCTGCTTCTGGGCCAGCGCGGGCGACGCGAAGAGCGCCGCCGCCGCCAGGGCCGCGAGAGCGGTGCGGACGATGCGTGTCAGCATGGGTGCCTCCAGGAAGTAGGTTATTGGGCCATGAAGCCGCCATCGACGACCATCTCGGCGCCCGTCATGAAGGACGACTCGTCCGACGCCAGGAAAAGCGCGGCGTTGGCGATGTCCCGGGGCTGGCCGATGCGTCCCAGCGGTATGCCCGTCTTGAACTCGACTCTGAGCTCGGGCGTGAGATACGGCGCCTGCAGCGGGGTCTCGACGATCCCCGGGTGGATGATGTTGGAGCGGATCTGGTCCTTGGCGAACTGGATGGCGAGCGACTTGTTGAGCGAGATCAAGGCGCCCTTCGCGGCCGTGTAGGCGTCCTGCGCGCGGGTGAAGCCGGCCAGCGCGGAGACCGAGCCGACGAGGATGATGGACCCGCCGCCCGCCTTCTGGAGGTGCGGGATGCCGTGCTTGGTCACCCAGAACACGCTCTTGAGGTTGATGGCCATCACGCGATCCCACTGGGCGCCATCGGTCTCCAGCACCGAGCGGTCCTTGTCCTTCCACAGGACGCCTGCGTTGTTGTAGAGGATGTGGAGCGCGCCGAAGCGCTTCACACCCGACTCCACCATGCGCTTGACGTCATCCTCGATGGCCACGTCGCCGACGGCCGCCAGCGCCTGGCCGCCTGCCGTCTCGACGAGCGCGACGGTCTCGTCGGCCGCGCTCTTGTTGATGTCGCACACGACGACGCGGGCGCCTTCCCCAGCGAAGAGGACGGCGGCCTCGCGGCCCATCCCCATCCCCGCGCCGGAGATCAGCGCGACCTTGCCCTCGAGCCTCGTGCTCATGCTATGCCGTCGTCTCCTCTCTCTCCCTGATCTACTCAGCCCTCGCCTCGCGGCCGAGCCGCTCAGCTCGAACCGCGGCCCTCTCCCCCTCCAAGTCTCCCTCTCCCCTCTGGGGAGAGGGCAGGGTGAGGGTCCGTCGTTAGATCCTCTCGAAGAGCCGCATCAGCTCCCAATCCGTGACGGATTGATCAAAGGCCTGCTGCTCGAGACGGCCGTGGTGGAGGTAGTGCTTGACCACCGTCTCGCCGAAGACCTCGCGCGCCAGCTTCGACCGCTCCAGCTCGTCGAGCGCCTCGCGCAGCGTCTTCGGGACCTGGCGGAGCTTCGGGTCCTCGTAGGCGTTGCCGTCGTAGAGCCTGGGCGGCTTGAGCCGCTTGTCGATCCCGTGGAGGCCCGCGGCGATGGTCGCGGCGAAGGCCAGGTACGGATTGGCGTCGGCGCCCGGGATGCGATTCTCCACGCGGAAGCTCGGCCCTTCCCCGCACAGGCGGAAGCCGCAGGTGCGGTTGTCCCAGCCCGCGGCGATGCGCGTGGGCGCGAAGGACCCCGCCTGGTAGCGCTTGTAGGCATTGATGGTCGGCGCGTAGAAGTAGGCGAACTCGCGCGCCATCGCCATCTGCCCCGCCAGCCATTGCTGGAAGAGCGGCGTCCCCTGCCGCCCGCGCCCCGCGAAGAGGCTCTTCTTGCCCGCGCGGTCCCAGAGGGAGGAGTGGAGGTGGAAGGACGAGCCCGCGGCGCCCATGTCGTACTTCGCCATGAAGGTGATCGAGCTGCCCTGCTGCCACGCGATCTCCTTGACGCCGTGCTTGTAGAGCACGTGGCGATCGGCCATCTCGAGCGCCTCGGCGTAGCGGAGGTTGATCTCCTCCTGCCCCCGCCCCCACTCACCCTTCGAGAATTCCACCGGCACGCGCGCCGCTTCCATCGAGTTCCGAATGGCGCGCACCAGCGGCTCCTCCTTGGACGTCTGGAGGATGTGATAGTCCTCGAGGTAGCCGGAGACCGGCGTCAGGCCGTGGTAGCGCTTGGCGCGCGCCTCGTCGAAGGACTCGCGGAAGAGATAGAGCTCGAGCTCGGAGGCGGTCTTCACCGTGAAGCCACGCTTGCGCACCCGCTCGATCTGCCTCTTCAGCACCCAGCGCGGCGACTCCTCGATGGGCTGGCCCTCTTCGGTGTAGACGTCGCAGAAGACCAGCGCCGTCTGCGGCAGCCACGGGATCAGCCGCCACGTCGCCAAGTCTGGCACCATCTTCATGTCGCCGTACCCACGTTCCCATGACGTGAGCGTGAAGCCGGGCAGCGGCTCCATCTCCATGTCCACCGTGAAGAGATAGATGCAGGCGTGCACGCCGTCGCCGAGCACGTGGTCGAGGAAGTAGCGGCCGACGACGCGCTTGCCCATGAGCCGGCCCATCCCGTCGGGAAACACCGTGAGCACGGTGTCCACGGCGCCCTTGCGGATGAGCGCCTCGAGGCCCTTCGGGTCGACCTGCTCTGTCACTCTATCTCCTCGGGTGCTGCGGGGGATCGCCGCGGCTGGCGGCGGGGCGAGGCTGACGAATACTAGCGGGCTTCCCTGCCGCAGGCAATAGGCGGCCGCAGGCTGTCGAGAAGGGTCCAGATGCGAGGCGGCGCCCGAAGGCCGTGGGCGAGGCGTAGTCTCTCTACGTTGAGCCCGCGGTCGAGGGCGCCAACGAAGCAGATGGGCCCTTATCGGCAGCCTGCTACTGTATCGCGATGGGGACGGGCGGGATCAACAGGATCAACAGGAGCAGGCAGAGGAAGCCCACGGCGTAGCGACCCGGAGAAAGCGGGGAGAGGTCGTCGAGCGGCGGCTGGTGGTGAAAGCCCATCACGAACAGGAGCAGGAAAGCCCAGACGAACCAGTTGCCTGCCCCCGTCACCGCGCCCAGCGCCAGGAGGCCGAGAAAGGTCGCGATCGAGATCTGCCTGTGCCGGGCCCCGAAGAGCGCATAGGCGATCCGCCCGCCGTCGAGCTGGCCGACCGGAATGAGGTTCAGCGCGGTGACGAAGAGCCCGACCCAGCCCGCGAGCGCCACCGGGTGGACGAAGACGTCGTGCCCGGGCGGCAGCGGGCCGAAGGCGAGCCACGTCATGAAGCGCAGGAGCAGTGAGTCGCCGAACGACACGCTCCCGCCCGCCGGGACCGCCGCCACCTTCGACCAGCCGAGACCGATCCAGAGCGCGGGCAGCGCCACCACGAGCCCCGCCAGCGGTCCGGCGGCGGCGATGTCGAAGAGGGAGTTCCTGTCGCGAGCGGGCGAGCGCATGCGGATGATGGCGCCCAGCGTGCCGAAGAGCAGGGGCGGCGGCGCGGGAATGAAGTACGGCAGGCTGACGGAGGCGCCGTAGGCCCGCGCGGTGAAGTAGTGGCCGAACTCGTGGGTGCCGAGGATGGCGAGCAGGGTGAAGGCGAACGGAACACCTTCCAGCAGCCGGCGGGGCTCCACGAACGGGTTGAAGGCGAAGAACGCCTGCGACCCAGCCACCATCGTGGAGAGCACCGTGAGCAGGAAGAGGACGATGTTCGTGCGCGGCTTCGACGGCATGACGACGTCCACGAAGGGCAGCGCCCGCACCCACGTCAGCCCCTGCCCCGCCTGGAGAAACGGCGTGTACCCGAAGGGGCGGAAGCGCCCCACGAGCTCGGTCACGGCTGTGGCCGGCTGCATGAGGAGCCGCCCGCCGAAAGCCACCGCGTGCCCTTCGACGCGCACCTGGTCCACCGCCAGCACGCCGGCCAGCTGCGGACCGAGCTCGGCTACCGTGAACGCGGAGGAATCGGCGGATGGGACGGCGGCGCGGCGCCGTCGGAAGGGCCAGAGGCGCATGCCTTCACGTTACCACAGCGCCAGAGAGGCCACCGCGCGACGGGCCGCCTCGAGCCCGCCTTCGAGATAGACGACGGCCAGTACGGCCTCGAGCGCCGTGGCAAGGAGCGATTCCTTCTCGCGCCCGCCCATCTGCTCTTCGCCGCGGCCCAGGCGCAGGTGGGGCCCGAGATGTATCGCGACGGCCCAGCGGCCAAGATTGCCGCCGGAGACGAGCTCGGCGCGCTTCGGAGTCAGCACACCCTCGGCCTCGTCCGGGAACGCGCGCCAGAGGTGCTCGCCGACGACCAGGGCGAGCACGGCATCGCCGAGGAAGGCAAGCGCGCCGTTGTCGCGGGTGCCCGGATGCTCGTTGGCGAAAGAGCTATGGGTCAGCGCCTGCTCGAGCAGCCCAGCGTCGCGGAATGTGTGTCCGAGTCGCGCACCGAAGTGTTCTTGCGGATCCGCGTCAGTCATCTGCCGGCACAGCAGGGCGGCGAGAAGGGTCCAGATGCGAGGCGCCGCCCGAAGGCCGCAGGTGAGGCGTAGCCCTGCTACGTTGAACCTGCGGCCGAGGGCGGCAACGAAGCAGATGGGCGGGCGCGAGAAGGAATCGCTCCTTGCCACGGCGCTCGAGGCCGTGCTGGCCGTCGTGTATCTCGAAGGCGGGCTCGAGGCGGCCCGTCGCGCGGTGGCCTCTCTGGCGCTGTGGTAACGTGAAGGCATG
>JBKPBU010000124.1:0-1210 GCA_046727015.1 Candidatus Methylomirabilota bacterium
CGCGAGAGCGTGCTGCTCTACGAGGGGCCGCGGAAGAGGCTCCACCACCTGTGCTTCGGCGCCACCGGCGAGGACTTCGCGCGGACGCGCGAGTCCGTCCGCCGCGCGGGCGTGGCCGAGGTCGATCCGCCGAAGGACGCGCCCGGCGGTGGTCTCTGGCTGCGCGATGCAGACGGCAACCTCGTCAACGTGCGCGAGGAAGCGCCGTCGGCCGTCACCGCCGAGGCGCCGGCGGCTTTCAACGGCCCGGGCTACGCCCCGCGCCAGGCCGTCCGCGGCGCGCCAGGGCGCGAGCTGCCCGTGGCGCCGCGCCGGCTGGGCCACGTGCTCCTCTTCTCGCCGGACATCGATCGCCAGATCGACTTCTACACCCGCGTGCTGGGCATGAAGCTCACGGACCGCTCACAGAAGATCATCGCCTTCATGCGCTGCACCACCGATCACCACAACCTGGCCTTGCTCGCGTCGAGCGCCCCGGGCTTCCACCACGGCTCCTTCGAGGTGGGCGGCGTGGACGAGATCGGCATGGGGGCGGCGCGGATGGCCGAGCGCGGCTGGCAGCCCGGCTGGGGCTTCGGGCGCCACGTCATCGGCTCGAACTTCTTCTACTACATCCGCGATCCCTGGGGCAGCTTCGCCGAGTACTTCTACGATCTCGACCAGATCCCGGAGAGCTGCGCCTGGGAGCCACGCGACTTCCCCGCCGACGACTCGCTGTACATCTGGGGGCCGCCCGTGCCGCCGGACTTCGGGGAGAACAAGGAAGCCGGTTCCAGGTAGATGGATCTCGGCCTGCTTCGCTCACTCGCCCAGCCCGCCACGACCAAGATCATTCTCTGCTCCCTCGACGGTCTGGGCGGCCTGCCCCGTCCCGGCACCGGAAAGAGCGAGCTCGAGACGGCCGCCCTGCCGATCCTCCACGCGCTGGCATCGCGCTCGGCGTGCGGCCTGCTCCGCCACGTGGGGCCGGGCATCACGCCGGGGAGCGGGCCGGGTCACCTCGGCCTCTTCGGCTACGACCCGCTCCACCATCCGGTAGGCCGCGGCGTCCTCGAAGCGCTCGGCATCGACTTCCATCTCAAGCCGGGCGACGTGGCCGCCCGCGGCAACTTCTGCACCGTGGATGGCGAAGGCAGGATCACGGACCGGCGGGCCGGCCGCATCTCCACCGATCTCTGCGTCAAGCTCTGCGAGAGACTGCGGACGATCA
>JBKPBU010000125.1:0-4916 GCA_046727015.1 Candidatus Methylomirabilota bacterium
GGGATCCGAGGCGGTCACCGGCGAGGGCACGAGCTCGATGAATCCCGCCGCCTCGAGCGCCCGGAACGCGCGCTTGACCGCGCGGTCCTCGCCGGAGTGGAAGGAGATGATGCCCAGTCTGCCGCCCCGCTCGAGCAAAGCCGGGGCCGCGTCCAGCGCCTCGCGGAGAGCCTCGGGCTCTTCGTTCACGGCCATGCGGATCGCCTGGAAGGTGCGGGTCGCGACATGCGTGCGCCGCGACCAGGCCGCGCGGGGCACGCCCGCCTTGACCGCTTCGACCAGGTGGGCGGTCCTCGTCAGCGGAGAGCGCTGCCGCAGGTGCACGATGCGCTTCGCGATGCGGCGCGCGTGACGCTCCTCGCCGTACTCGAACAGGATGCGGGCGAGATCGGCTTCCGTGGCGTGGGCGAGCAAGTCCGCCGCGGTGCGGCCGCGCGTCGGGTCGAAGCGCATGTCGAGCGGTTCGTCCTTCTGGAAAGTGAAGCCCCGGCCCGACGCGTCGAGCTGGTACGAGGACAACCCCAGGTCGAGCAGGACGGACGCGGCCTGACCCACGCCGACCTCCTTCGCGTGCGCGCCGATGTCCCTGAAGCTCCCGTGGCGGAGCCGCACATGGTCGCCGAATCGCGCGAGTCTCCCGCGCGCGCGCTCGAGGGCCTCCGGGTCGCGGTCGATCCCGAGTACGTGCGTGCCTCCTCCGCCTGCCTCCATCAGCCGTTCTGCGTGTCCGCCCATGCCGATTGTCCCGTCCACCACCCAGCCCCCGCGTCGGGGGCGCAAGAGGAACGTCACTTCGTCCACCAGCACCGGGAGGTGCGCGTGCGCCTCCCCCTCCATCCCTAGACGCCCTTCGACGCCAACCTCTCGCGGAGATCGTCGAGCGGCCCGGCGTTGTCGCGCTGGAAGTGCGCCCACCGTTCTTTGTCCCAGATTTCGAAGTACGTCATCATGCTGACGATCTCGACGTCCTTCACCAGCGCCGCCCGCTCGCGATAATTCTGCGGAATCTGGATGCGCCCCTGCGGATCGAGCATCACCATCTTGCCGCCGGAGAGATAGAGGTACTGGTACTTGCGCCGGTCGGGATCGAGGAGCGGCAGCCCGCTCACTTTGCTCTCGAGCTCTTTCCACGTGCGCTCGGGGTAGACGTCGAGCGAATTGCCGTTCGGGGCAAGCATTAGTTTGTCTCCGAAGCCGTCGGCCAGCACCTCCCGGAAATCGGCCGGGATGCTGACACGACCCTTCGGATCCACCGTGTGACTGAACTGTCCCCGAAACACTGTCTCCCCTCGTGTGGCGGAAAGCATCTCCCCGGGCCCAACAATCAAACCACTTCATGGGATTTCACCCCACTGCCGGCCTAATCTAGCGGGTGGCTGGGGGGGTGTCAAGGAAAAACTCCTATTTCTTTGGTATATCCGGACCACCACGGAGGACGATGGGTGGGGCCAGCCCCTGACGGAGCTACCGCATGTGGGAGGAGCCGGGACTCAGTGCAGGCGGGAGGACTGCATGGCCTCCGGTATCCAGGCCTCGATCGGATTCGGGTAGGCTCCGAAGGATTGGAACTGGAAGTGCGAGTAGCCCGTGTAGGTCTCGCAGGCCGCCACCGTGCTTGCCGCCACCATCGCTCCGGAAAGCGCCGGGCGCCATCGAGGGAGCCGCATGGGCGAATCCTACCAGATCGGCCGATTCCTCAGGGTGACCAGGGTCGCCATGGTCGCCTCTGTCTCGATGCGCCCGGCCTCGATCTCCATCCTGATCGAAGCGATCCGTGCAGGATCGGCAGTGGAAGCTCCGGAGCTGTCGAGGTAGGACAGCGCGAAGCGCCGGACGTTCTCGGCCAGTGGCTGGGCACCGCCACCCGCGTCGCGCCGGAGCGTCGTCTCCTTCGGGCGCAGCAGGTAGGTGACGCGCTCGCGCGTCGGGTCGATCAGGCCATTAGCGTTGAGGTCGCGCTGAAACACGACGCGTGTCGGCTCGGCCACGAGGACGGCCTCTATCCCCGCCCCCGTCGGGTCGTAGCCCGCTTCGCGGAGCTCGCGGGCCATACGTTCGAGCGCCGCGCGGACGCTCTGCTGCGCGTCGACCCGTCCCGCACCCCAGCCCCAGGCGGCGAGGCCGGACTGGAGCAGGCCGAGCGTCGCCGACATGAGCACGCCCATGACGGCCATCGCGACCAGTATCTCGACCAGTGAGTACCCTGCCTGCGCGCGCAGCCGCCGCATGGCGCGCAGCCTGTCTCACCACCCTGCCCACGTCAATGTCCACGTTTCGGGACACCGCGCCCTGCAGTCAGTCGAGAATCGGCTTCGGGGGGTCCGTCGAGTAGTCGTAGAAGCCGCGCCCGGTCTTGCGCCCGAGGTCGCCGCGCTTGACCCGCTTTTCGAGCTCCTTGGGCGGCCGGTCGGCTTCGTTCTTGGTCACCTCGTAGGTTTCGAGGCGGGCGTTGTAGCCGATGTCGAGGCCCGAGAGGTCGCCCAGCTTGAATGGCCCGAGCGGGTGGTTGAGACCAAGCTCCACCGCCTTGTCGATATCGGCGTGGCTGGCCACCCCCTGCTCGAGGCAGTAGTAGGCCTCGCGCACCAAGGCGCGGAGGATGCGGTTGACGAGGAAGCCCGGCAGCTCTTTTCTGAGGATGACCGGCTCCCGGCCGCTCCTCCGGGTCACCTCGGCTGTGATCTCCACCGTCTCCTCGGTCGTCCACTGCCCCTTGACCACCTCTACCAGCTTCATCACGAGCGGCGGGTAGAAGTAGTGCATGTTGACGCACTTCTCGGGCCGCTTGGTCGAGGGCGCGATCTGGGAGTTCATCAGCGTGGACGAGTTGGTGGCCAGGATGGCGTGAGGCGGGCAGAAGCGGTCGAGCCTGGCGAAGCACTCCTTCTTGGGCTCGAGCCGTTCCACGATGGCCTCGATCGCGAAGTCGGCGTCGCGCGCGGCCTTCTCGAGATCCGGCTCGAGCTTCACGCGGGCGATGGCCTCTTCCATCTTGTCCTTCGTCATCTGCCCCTTCTGGACGCGGCGCTCGAGCTGCTTGCGGTTGCCGGCCATGCCCTTCTGGAGCAGCTCCATGTTGAGGTCGTTGAGCGTGATCTCGTAGCCGTGCAGCGCGGACTGCATCGCGATCTGCGCGCCCATTTGTCCCGCGCCCACCACGAGGATCCTCTTCACGTCGTCAGCTTTCATGTCGTCTCCTCGCTTCTCGTCAGCGTGTCAGTCGGCCGGGGGCTTGAAATGGTGCCAGGGCTGGGCGCGCTCGAAGGCGTGGGCGGCGCGCAGGACGGTCACGTCGTCGAAGCGGCGGCCTACGATCTGCAGGCCCACGGGCAGCTTGTCGGCGGTGAAGCCGGCGGGCACCGAGCAGGCGGGCTGGCCGGTCATGTTGAAGGGATAGGTGAACGGGATCCACTCGTACGCCTCCGCCGGGCGGCCGGCGATCTCGGTCGGATTGTCGAGTCCCACCTTGAAGGGCGGACAGGCCACCGTGGGCGTGAGCATGAGGTCGTAGGTCTCGAAAAGGCGGCGCGGGTGCTCCCACCATGCCATCCGGTCGAACCAGGCCTGCACGTACGTCGTGGGGCCCCACGTCAGGGTCTCGTCGATGAGGGCGGCGAGTCCCGCGTCGATGTCGGCGCGCCGCTCCGGCAGGTAGGGCGCCAGGCGCGCGGCGAGACCGCCGCAGAAGATCGCCTTCCACGGCTGTTTCGGCGACGGCCACCTGGGATTGACCTCCTCCACGCGGCAGCCCATCTCGCGGAAGCGCTTGGCCGCGCGAGCGCAGACGGCCGCCACCTCGGGATCCACGAGCCTGGCGTAGCCGGGATCGGGCACCCACGCGACGCGCAGCCCCTTGATCGAGCCTTTGATCGCCTTGACGTAGTCCATCGGCGACGCCGGCAGCGAGAACTGATCGCGCGCATCGGGTCCCGCGCAGACGTTCATCATGAGCGCGGCGTCCGTCACGGTCCGCGTCATCGGCCCGATATGGGAGAGGCTCCAGGCTCCGCTGGGAGGATAGCCGGGGATGCGGCCGAAGGAGGCCTTGTGGCCGAAGATGCCCGCAAACGAGGCCGGAATGCGGATGGAGCCTCCGCCGTCCGTGCCGATCGCGATCGGACCCATGCCGGCGGCGACGGCGGCGCTGGCGCCGCCGCTCGAGCCGCCCGGAGTGCGATCGAGATTCCATGGGTTGCGCGTCACGCCGAAGAGGAGATTGTGCGTGGCGCCGATCCAGCCCATCGTGGGCGTGTTCGTCTTGCCGAGCTGGATCGCCCCGGCGGCCACCAGCCGCTCCACCATCGGGGCCGTCTCGGTCGGCACGTTGTCGGCGTAGAGCCGCGTGCCGAAGGTCGTGCGGATGCCTTTGGTGACGACGAGGTCCTTGGTGGAAAACGGCACGCCGTGAAGGGGCCCGAGCCTGGCGCTCCGCTTCGTGAGGGCGCGCTCGGCGGCTCGGGCGGCCCGCATCGCGTGCTCGGCGGTCAGGGTCACGAAGGCGTTGAGCGTCGGGTTCAGGCGCTCGACGCGCGCCAGCACCGCCTTCATCACCTCCACCGGCGACACCTTCTTCCGCCGGATGGCGGCCGCCATCTCCGAGGCCGGCATCCAGCACAGCTCGTCCGGAGCCATGTCTACCTCCTCTCCTGCGAGTTCGGTCAGGCGCCGCGGAGGCGCGGGTCCAGGGTGTCGCGGAGCGCGTCACCGAGGAGATTCGAGCCGAACACCGCCAGGCTGATGGCGATGCCCGGGAAGAGCACGAGGTGCGGCGCCTTCTGCGCGTACTCCGCGGCCGAGACGGACAGCATCCGCCCCCACGAGGGATACGGCTCGGGCACGCCGAGCCCGAGGAAGGACAGCGCCGCCTCGACCAGGATGGCGCTTCCGAGCTGGGCCGTGCCGAGCACGATGAAGGG
>JBKPBU010000126.1:0-2720 GCA_046727015.1 Candidatus Methylomirabilota bacterium
GGCTTCTGGGTCAACAAGCCCAAGTTCTTCGTCAGCCTGCTCAAGGCCTTCTACGGCGACGCGGCGACCAAGGACAACGAGTTCGGCTATCAGTGGGTGCCGAAGCGCGCCTCCGCAGACGCCTATAGCCACCAGCACACCTTCGTGGACATGTACAAGGGTAAGGTCAAGGCCTTCTTCTGCGACGGGCAGAACCCGGCCGTGGGCGGGCCCAACGCCAAGCTCGCCCGCGCGGCGATGCAGAAGCTCGAGTGGCTGGTGGTGGTGGACATTTTCCTGACCGAGACCGCGGAGGTGTGGAAGACGCCCGGCACCAACACCAAGGACGTCAAGACGGAGGTGTTCTTCATCCCGGCGGCGCCCGCCGCGGAGAAGGACGGCTCGCTGACCAACACCATGCGGTTGATCCAGTGGCACGAGGAGTCTGTCAAGCCGCCCGGCGAGGTCCAGACCGACGCCCAGTTCGTCTGCACGCTCGCGCACAGGCTGCAGAAGATGTACGCGGGGTCGAAGAAGGACCGCGACGCGGGCTTCCTCGCCGCCAACTTCACCTACGGAGAGAAGCCGGACCACCCGGACATGGTGCTGGTCCTCAAGGAGATCAACGGCTTCGCGACCGAGGACATCAACGACAAGGACGGCAAGCCCGTCTACAAGAAGGGCCAGCCGCTCAACACCTTTGCGCACATGACGGACGACGGAAAGACGGCCGGCGGCTGCTGGATCTACACCGGTGTCACGGTCGAGGGAGCCGACGGCAAGCTCGTCAACAAGGCCAATTCCCACAAGGTTCCCGACGAGAAGGACTACCTGGCCCACGGCTGGGCGTTCTCCTGGCCGGCCAACCGGCGGATCCTCTACAATCGCGCGTCCGCCGACCTCGAGGGCAAGCCGTGGAGCGAGAAGAAGAAGCTGATCTGGTGGGACCCGGAGGCGCCGGGCCAGACGCCGGACAAGAAGGGCAAGTGGGTCGGCCTCGACGTGCCGGACTTCAACCCCTTCCTCGCGCCCGACGCCAAGAACGGGGACAAGCCGTTCATCATGCGCGCGGACCTGGTCGGCGCCTTCTTCGGTCCGCTCAACGACGGGCCGTTCCCCGAGCACTACGAGCCGATCGAGTCGCCGACGCGGAACCTGCTCTCGAAACAGCAGAACAACCCGGTCGCCAAGATCTGGAGCCTGCCGGACCACAAGAACGACCTGGCCCCGCTGGGCTCGAAGGACTACCCCTACGTCATCACGACGTACCGGTTGACGGAGCACCACCTCTCCGGGGTCATGTCGCGCTACCTGCCGATGCTCGCGGAGATGTTCGAGTCCCACTTTGCGGAGATCAGCCAGGAGCTGGCGAAGGAGATCGGCATCGCCAACGGCGACAAGGTCACGGTGTCGACCCCGCGCGGAAAGATTGTCGCCAAGGCCATGGTCACACACCGCATCAAGCCATTCCAGATCGACGGCAAGACCGTGCACCAGATCGGCGTGCCGTGGCACTGGGGGTGGAAGGGCGTGGAGTCGCTGCCGGGCAGCAAGGGCGACATCACCAATGACCTCTCGGCAACCGTGGCGGACCCGACGGTGTACATCCAGGAGACCAAGGCCTTCATGTGCAACGTCAAGAAGGGGGAGGCATAGTCATGGCCCGCACCCTGGCGATGTTCACGGACACGTCGCTCTGTATCGGTTGCCGAGCCTGCCAGGTCGCCTGCAAGCAGTGGAACGAGCTGCCGAGCGAGCAGCCGGAGTGGACCGGCTCGTACCAGAATCACTCGACCTTCACCGACAAGACCTACCGGCTGGTTCGCTTCATCGAAAAGCCGCAGGCGAACGGCGAGCTCTCCTGGCTCCTCATGTCGGACGTCTGCAAGCACTGCGCCCAGGCGGGCTGCCTCGACGCGTGCCCAACGGGCGCGATCTACCGGACCGAGTTCGGCACGGTCAACATCAACCAGGACGTCTGCAACGGCTGCCGGTACTGCGTCAGCTCGTGCCCGTTCGGCGTCGTCTCCTTCAACCACGACACGGGACGGGCCAACAAGTGCACGTTCTGCAACGACCGCATCCACAACGGTCTGGGCCCCGCCTGCGCGAAGACCTGCCCGACGGAGTCGATCCAGTTCGGGTTCCGCGACGAGCTCGTGGCCAAGGCCGACAAGCGCCTCGAATCGCTCAAGGGAATGGGCTACAAGGAGGCGCAGCTCTACGGCGCCGACTCGAAGGGCCCGCTGGGCGGCTTGAACGCCTTCTTCCTCCTGCTCGACAAGCCGACCACGTACGGTCTGCCCGAGAAGCCGCTCCTGCCCCAGCGCAACGTGCTGGTCGATTCCCTGCTCTCGGTAGGCTCGGCGCTCCTGGTCGGCGTAGGGGCGGTCATTGCCTTCCGGGATCGCGGCGGCGACAAGGGGGGCGGCGATGCTTAAGAGCCCCGACTGGCATCTCTTGATCGTCTGGTACTTCTTCTTGGGCGGCATTGCCGGCGGCGCCTACTTCACGGCCGCCATCGCCGACAACTTCGGCAGCTCGAGGGACAAGAGCGTCTTCCGCATCGGCTACGTGCTCGCCCTGCTGCTGATAGGCCTCTGCGGCATCCTCCTGATCCTCGACCTGGGCACTCCCCGCCGTTTCCTCAACATGGTGATGAACTTCAAGTTCTGGGACCCGATGTCGATCGGGGCCTGGATGCTCGGCGTCTTCGGGTTCTTCGCCTTCGTGTCCTCCGC
>JBKPBU010000127.1:0-1288 GCA_046727015.1 Candidatus Methylomirabilota bacterium
CACCAGGAACGCCTTGAACTCCGGCGTCCGCGAATTGGCGTCGCCCACGAACGGTGTCAGCGCATTGGCGAGCCAGTTGGCGCCCTTGGTCGGGTCGCGGTCGGCGGCGATGCCGACGTAGCCCCAGTGGATCGGAATGCCGATGTGATAGACCTTCTTGCCGTTGACCTCGAGGCCGCCCAGGCGCTTGGTCACGACCGCCAGTACCTCGAGCTTGCCGCGCTTGGAGCTCACGCGAACGCGATCGCCGTTCTTGATGCCCTTTTCCTTCGCGACCTCTTCGGGTATCTCGACGAACGGCTTGGGCTGCAGCCCGACCAGCGCCGGCACGTGCTGGGTGACGTAGTGCTCGTGCTCCGTCAGCCGGTAGCTGGTCGCGATGTACGGATAGTCCTTGGCCGTGCCGAAGCGGTTCTCACGACCGGCTTGCTTGTCGTACAAGAACACGACCGGGGACTCCGACTGCTTGGGATGCAGCGGGTTCTCGACCGGCGACTCGACCGGCTCGTAGTGCTCGGGTAACGGTCCGTCGAGCATCGAGCTCGAGAAGAGCCGGCCGACGCCTTCGCCGTTCATGATGAACGGCCCCCACCGCTTGGGATCCTTCGGATCCATCGTCGGCGGATAGTCGGGCACGTCGCCCTTCCACTTCTTGTCCGTCGGGTCCCACTCGATACCCGGACGCGACGGGTCCCACGCCTTGCCGTTGAGATCGGCCGACGCGCGGTTGTACATGACGCGGCGGTTGAGCGGCCAGCTCCATGCCCAGCCGTGATAGAAGCCCATGCCGGTGGGGTCGTTCTTCTTCGGATCCTGGATGCCGGCGCGGCGCTTCGAGAGATTGCCGGCCTCGGGATACGAGCCGGTGTAGATCCAGTTGCCGGCGGTCGTCGTGCCGTCGTCCTTGAGGGCGCCGAAGGTCGCCATCCGCTTGCCGGTCGTCAGATCGAAGCCGTTGATCTCCTGGCAGATCTCGTCGAGCTCGGGCTTCATCGGATCCTTGTAGTTCATCGTCACGGCCATCAGCGGCTCCGGGAACTTGCCGCCTTGCTGCGCGTACAGTTTCTTCACGCGCGCGAACACGTCGGCCAGGACCCAGTGGTCGTGGCGCGCGCCCTCGGGCGGGATCGCGGCCTCCTTCCACTGCATCCAGCGTCCGCTGTTCACGAACGAGCCGTCCTTCTCGATCCAGTGCGTGCTGGGGATCATGAACACTTCGGTCTGAATCGACTTCGGATCCGCGCCCGGCCGCCGCCAGAACTCGGAGCTGGTCGTCGGCAGCGGGTCC
>JBKPBU010000128.1:0-3643 GCA_046727015.1 Candidatus Methylomirabilota bacterium
ATGGGCAAGAAGCTCGTGTTCGTGACCGGGGACGCCGTCGATCCCACCGCCGCCGCCTCCGAGGCCACGCGGCTGGCCACCCGTGAAGGGGTGAAGATCATCTCGGGCACGTTCTCCTCCACGCTCTGCGGGGCGGCCAGCGAAGCGGCCGCGCGTCAGAACGTCATCTACTGGGAGACCTCGTGCGTGGATCCGCGGCTCACGCGGCGCGGGCTCAAGACCGTCTTCCGCACGGAGATCGACGGCACCGGGTTCGGCTGGTACAACATCGAGTTCATCGCCAAGCACCTGGCCCACCGCCTCGGCAAGAAGCCGAACGAGCTGCGCATCGCGTATCTCTCCGAGGATTCTTCGTACGGCCAGAGCGTGACCGAGACGGCGCGCCAGCGCGCCAAGCAGGAATTCGGCATGCAGGAGGTGGCGGCCGAGTACTACACGTTCACCACCAACGACCTGACGCCGGTGATTCTCAAGCTCAAGAACGCCAACCCCGACATCCTCCACCACATCGCCCGCAACCAGGACTCCATCATCTTCTGGCGGCAGGCGCGCGAGCAGAACTTCCTGGTCAAGGCGGTCGTGCACGCGGGCGCCACCGGGTACGGCTCGCCCGACTTCGGCAAGGCGTTCGGCAACGACGCCAACGGCCCCTTCGCGCTGCTCGAGCCCGGCCCGGGCTTCATCATCGACGGGATGCGGCCCGAGGGCCAGCGTATCGAGCGCGCCTTCCGCGAGGCCGTGAAGGCCAAGACGGGCGCTGACATCGCGGGCGGGCATCAGCTCGCTGGCGGTGGCCTCTGGGTGCTCAAGCTCGCGCTCGACGCGGCCAAGACCGATGACCCCGAGAAGTTCCGCGCCGCCGTCCTGGCCATGGACATCCCGGCCGGCTCCGCGGTCAACGGCTGGGGCGTGAAGTTCGACGAGACCGGCCAGAACAGCAATCCGCGCGTGCAGCACTACATGCTGCAGTGGCAGGGCGGCCAACTCGTCACCGTCTGGCCCGAGGAGTTCACGACCCATCGCGCGAAGTGGATACCGCTCGGCCCCTGGGACCAGCGGAAGTAGCGGCCCGCTCCGCCCCGCCGATCCAGCCGGCGCCCCGGGGACCGTCCCCGGGGTGTCGCGCGTCGGTTGAGCCCCACGCCGGCCGACCATGCACGTAGTCCCCCAGCTCCTCGTCTCCACCATGCTCCTGGGCGGCATCTACGCGCTCATCGCCGTGGGGCTCACGCTCATATTCGGCGTGATGCGCGTCGTCAACTTCGCCCATGGCGAATTCCTCATGCTGGGCATGTACCTCGCCTTCTGGGCGTTCGCGCTGCTCCACCTGGACCCGTACGTGACGCTCGTCGTGTCGCTTCCCCTCATCTTCGGCTTCGGGTGGCTGAGCTACCGCGCGGTGATGCGGCCCGTCATCCACGCCTCCCACAACGTGCAGATCTTCACGACGGTCGGCCTGTCGATCGCGCTCCAGAACCTGGCCCTGGTCCTGTGGACCGCCGACTCGCAGTTCGTGCGCACCAGCTACTACGCGGTCGTCGTGCACCTCGGCAGCGCCGTCCTCAACCTCGCCCAGCTGATCGCGTTCTCCGTCGCGGTGCTCTGCACGGCCGCGCTCTTCGCCTTCCTGCGCTGGTCGTACACGGGCAAGGTCATGCGGGCGACCGCGCAGGACAGGGCCGCCGCGTCGCTCATGGGCATCGACACGGGCCGTGTCTTCGCGCTTACCTGGGCGGTGGGCATCACCTGCGTGGGTGTGGCCGGCGTCCTCCTCGCGCCGATCTACCCCGTCTACCCGACGGTCGGGCTCCAGTTCGTGCTGATCGCCTACGTCGCGGTCGTGCTGGGCGGGCTCGGCGACATGGCCGGCGCGCTCATCGCCAGCCTGATCGTTGCCGCCGTCGAGGTCATCGGCTCGTACGTGATCGGCACGGCGTGGAAGGAAGTGCTCTACCTGCTCCTGTTCATCGGGATCCTCGTAGTCCGCCCCGCCGGGCTCTTCGGCCAGCGCGGCGCCGAGGCGATCGGCGCGTGAGGGAGGCGTGGCCGGCCGTCGCGTTCTTCGCTCTCGCCGCGCTCGGCCCCGTCCTGGTGCGCGACCCCTTCCTGCTCGACAGCCTCGTCCTCATCCTGCTCTGGGGCTCGACGGCCGCGGCCTGGAACGTGGCCGGCGGCTACGCCGGCCAGGTCTCGCTCGGCCACGCCGCGTTCTTCGGGCTGGGCGCGTATTCCGCGGCGCTGCTCGGGACGAAGTGGGATCTCTCCCCGTGGATCGGGCTCCTCGTCGGCGCCGTCCTGGCGACGGCGTTGGGGATCCTCATCGGCTTTCTCAGCAACCGGTTGCGCGGTCCCTACTTCGCGCTCGCCACCATCGCATTTTCGCAGGTGCTGCTGATCGTCGCCAGCCGCTGGCGCGGCTTCACCTCCGGCTCCGAGGGCATCCCCGTGCCCTTCCGTCCGGGGTTCTGGACCCTCGGCATCACTGACAAGCGCGTCTGGGTCGTCATCGTCCTCGTGCTCGCGATCTCCGTGTATCTCGTCGAGCTCTACCTCGAGCGCTCGCGCCGCGGCTTCCAGCTCGCGGCGGTCCGCGAGGACGAGGACGCCGCTCTCTCGCTCGGCGTTCCGGCGCTCTGGCTCAAAGTGGCGGCCATCGCGGCCAGCGCCGCGCTCACCGCGGTGGCCGGCGCCCTCTGGGCGCAGTACGTCGGCTTCGTGGACCCGCTCTACGTCTTCTCGGTCGACCTCTCCGTCCGCTTCGCCCTGGCCGCGATCCTGGGCGGGATCGGCACGGCGCTCGGGCCCTTCCTCGGCGCCGCGCTCATCCTCATGCTGGAAACGTACCTGCGCGCGCGCTTCGGGGGTATCGGCGCCGGGCTCGTCGGCATCTACCTGATCATCTACGGCACGGCTCTGGTCGTGATGATGCGGTTCGCGCCCCAGGGGCTGCTGCCCTGGGTCGGCGAGCGGTTCAGGCGGCGCCCGGCCGCGGGATCGACGTCGTGAGCCTGCTCTCCGTCTCGGGCATCACCAAGCGCTTCGGCGGCATCACCGCCAACCGCGACATCTCGTTCGACGTGGAGGCCGGCGAGCTGGTCGGCATCATCGGCCCGAACGGATCCGGCAAGTCGACGCTCTTCGAGGTCATCAGCGGCTTCTATCGCCCCGACGCCGGCGCGGTGAGCCTGGATGGAGCGCGTCTCACGGGTCTCTCGCCCGACCACGTGTGCCGCCTGGGCATCGCGCGCACGTTCCAGAAGCTCCGACCGTTCGCGGGCCTGACCGTCGTCGACAACGTGATGGTGGGCGCGCTCACCCGCCTGCACGATGTCCGGCACGCGCGGGCGCGCGCCCGCGATCTGCTCGACCGGGTCGGGCTGGCGGAGAAAGCGGATGAGTACGCGCGGACGCTCTCCACCGGTCAGCGCAAGCGCCTCGAGCTGGCGCGCGCGCTCGCGACCGAGCCGCGGGTGCTCCTCCTCGACGAGGTGACGGGAGGCGTCGACCAGCGCAGCATTCCCGGCCTGGTCCAGCTCGTCCGCGACCTGCACCGTGGCGGGCTCACGCTCCTCGTGGTGGAGCACAACATGCGGGTCATCACCGCGGTGGCCCAGCGCATCGTGGCTCTCTACTTGGGCGAGAA
>JBKPBU010000129.1:0-2773 GCA_046727015.1 Candidatus Methylomirabilota bacterium
CAGACACCGCAGCAGCAGGCGCAGGACACGAGCGCCTGCCAGACCTGGGCCCAGCAGCAGACGGGTCACAGCCCGGGCACGGACGCAGCCAAGGGCGCGGGCATCGGATTGGCCGTGGGGGCGCTGGGCGGCGCGGCTCTCGGTGCGGCGGTCGGCGCGGCCACTGGCCACGCGGGCACGGGCGCGGCCATCGGCGCGGCGGCAGGTGGCGTCGGCGGTGCGGCCTACGGCGGCACGAGCCAGTATGGGAAAGGCCAGGCGGGCTACGACCAGGCGTTCAGCGCCTGCATGAGCGGCAAGGGCTACACGACCAAGTAGCGGCACCACCGTCCTCATCCTCGCCCCGACGCGGCCGTCAAATCCGCGTCGGGGCGCAGTTCCCATTGCAGCCCCGGTGCCCATCTATTAGGATGATGGAGTTGCCATGACGGACACCCCGGCTACTCTCAAGCGCACGCCCCTGCGCGACGTCCACGTCGCCGCCGGCGCCAAGATGGTTCCCTTCGGCGGCTGGGACATGCCCGTGCAGTACACGGGAATCATCGAGGAGCATCGCTGCGTGCGGTCGGCGGCCGGGCTCTTCGACATCAGCCACATGGGCGAGTTCGAGGTGCGCGGGCCGGGGGCGCTCGCCGCCGTCCAGGCCCTCACGACCAATGACGCCTCCGCCCTCTCCATAGGCCAGGTCCAGTACTCGCTGCTCTGCTATCCCGAAGGCGGCATCGTGGACGATCTCACGCTGTACCGCCTGTCCGATCAGCACTACATGCTGACGGTCAACGCCTCCAATATCGACAAGGACTGGGCGTGGGTGACCGGGCATGGCAAGGGCGCCGACTGGAAGAACGTGAGCGACGAGACGGGGCTCCTCGCGGTGCAGGGACCAAAGGCCGAGGGCCTGGTCCAGCGCCTGGCCGATCAGGACGTCACCGGAGTGCCGTATTACCATTTCGTCAGCGGAAAGGTCGCGGGTGTGCCGTGCCTCATCTCGCGCACGGGCTATACGGGCGAAGACGGCTTCGAGCTCTACGCTCCCGCCGCGCGGCTGGAAGCTCTCTGGAACGGGTTGATGCAAGCGGGCAAGGTCGACGGCATCCAGCCCATCGGGCTCGGCGCGCGCGACACGCTGAGGCTCGAGATGAAGTTCGCACTCTACGGCAACGATATCGACGAGACGACGAATCCGCTCGAGGCAGGGCTCGGCTGGGTGGTCAAGCCGGCCAAGGGCGAGTTCATCGGACGCGGCGCGATCGAGGCCATGCGGGCCGCGGGAGTCACGCGCAAGCTCGCGGGCTTCGAGATGGCCGAGCGCGCGGTGGCGCGCCATGGCTACCGGCTGCTCAAGGACGACGCCCCGGTGGGCATCGTCACCTCGGGCTCCTTCTCGCCGAGCCTCGAGCGATGTATCGGCATGGGATACCTCAGAGCGGATGTGAGCGCGGTTGGAACCGAATTCGACGTGGAGATTCGCGGACAGGCGCAGCGGGCCCGCGTGGCCAAGACCCCTTTCGTTCCCTCGCACGCCAAGAAGATCTAGGAGAGCATGATGGCGAATGTGCCGGCGGACCTCCGGTATACCAAGGAGCACGAGTGGGCCAAGCTCGAGGGAGACAAGGCCCGCGTCGGCATCACCGCCTTCGCCCAGGAGCAATTGGGCGACGTGGTATTCGTCGAGCTGCCCAAGGTCGGCGCCAAGGTCAGCGCGATGAAGACCTTCGGGGTGGTCGAGTCGGTCAAGGCGGTCTCGGACCTCTTCGCGCCGCTCAGCGGCGAGGTGGTCGAGACCAATGCCGAGCTGCCCAAGAAGCCCGAGCTGGTGAACGGCGATCCCTACGGCAAGGGCTGGATGATCGTGATCAAGCTCGCCGATCCCAAGGAGTGGGACGCGCTCATGGCCGCCGGCGACTACGAGAAGCTCATCGCCTCGGCGGGGCACTGAGGCCATGCGCTACATCTCCAATACGCCGGCCCAGCAGCGGGAGATGCTGGCCACGATCGGCGTGGGCTCCATCGAGGATCTCCTCTCGCGCATTCCGACCAAGGCTCGGCTCTCGCGGCCGCTGAATGTCCCCGCGGCCATGGCCGAGAGCGACCTCGTCCGCCACCTGCGGGCCCTGTCCGCGCTGGACGCCAATGCCGACGACTACGCCTGTTTCCTCGGCGCGGGCTCCTACGACCACAGCGTGCCGAGCCCGATCAACCACCTGATCTCGCGTGGCGAGTTTTTCACGGCCTACACGCCTTACCAGCCCGAGGCGAGCCAGGGCACGCTCCGCTCCATCTTCGAGTACCAGAGCATGATGGCGGAGCTCTGCGGCATGGACGTCGCCAACGCCTCGCTCTACGACGGCGCCTCGTCGGTGGCGGAGGCCGCGCTGATGGCCCACGCCGTGACGGAGCGGAACGCCGTCGTCCTCTCGAAGGGCGTCAACCCGCTCTATCGCCAGGTGGTCGAGACGTACTGCGAAGGACCGGGCATACGCCTCAAGTCGGCGCCGATCGGCGACGGGGCCACTGATCTCGATGCCCTCCGCAAGGCCGTCACGGGCCAGACGGCGGCCGTGGTCATCCAGCACCCGAACTTCTTCGGCTGCCTGGAGGACATCCGCGCCGCGGCCGACATCGCGCACGGGACGGGCGCCCTCCTGGTCGTCGTGTCCGACCCGGTCAATCTGGGACTGCTCACGCCGCCCGGAGCTCTTGGCGCTGACATCGTCGTCGGCGAGGGGCAGGGGCTCGGCGTCCCCATGAGCTTCGGAGGCCCCAACCTGGG
>JBKPBU010000130.1:0-4061 GCA_046727015.1 Candidatus Methylomirabilota bacterium
AGGCGCCCGGCTCCAGCGACGGACCAAGACCGTGATCAGGACCAGGCCGACGCCGAGTCCCACGTAAGGCAGGACCCAGACGAGGAGGGTGAAGCCGGACTTGGGCGGCGAGAGCAGGATCCAATCGCCGTACTTCTCGACGAAGTAGGCGCGGACCTGCTCCGGGCTCTCACCCGCGGCCAGTCGCTCGCGGATGATGCCGCGCATCTGATTGGCGGTCTCGGATGGAGAGTCCGCTACCGAGAGGCTCTGGCAGACCACGCAACGGAGCTCGGACGCTACGTCGTGGACCGTCTGCTCGTCGACTCGAGTGGCCGCGGACGCTGGGGCTGCCGCGCGCGGTGGCGGCGCGGCCCACGCGGACGCGGTGGCCAGCACGGCGGCCGCGGCTACCCCGGCCAGGCTCCGCCTCACGATGACTCCTTGAGAAGCGCGTCCAGGTGCTGTCGGGCGAACTCGTCGGACAGGGGTCCCACTTTCTTGAAGCGCACGCGCCCCTTGCGGTCGATGAAGAAGGTCTCCGGCACGCCGTAGACGCCGTAGCTGACGGCAACCCGGCCGGCGGGGTCGGGCGCGTTCGGGAAGCTGTGGCCGAACTCGGCGAGGAACTTTCGCGCCGCCTCTTCCTTGTCCTGGATGTCGACGCCGACGACCACGACGCCCTTGTCCTTGTACTCGCGCCAGGTACGCTCGAGGGCCGGCGCTTCTTCATAGCAGGCCGGCACGCACCACGAGGCCCAGAAGTTCAGCACCACGACCTTGCCGCGGAGGCCCTCGAGGCTCACGGGGGCGCCGGCGAACGTCGTGAGCGAAAAGGCCGTCGCCGGCCTGCCGAGGAGCGGCGAGGGGATCTCGTGGGGGTCCGTTTTGAAGCCGTAGGCCAGCAGCATCAGAACCGGCACCACGGCGGCGGGGATCGCCCACCCCAGCCTGGATGCCCTCACGCCGGCCTCCGCGCCTCTGGCAGGATGGCCAGCGCCGCCCCGAGCGTGAGCACCAGGCCGCCCAGCCAGAGCCAGGACACCATGCGGTTGACCTGGAGCTTGACCGTCGCGTGGGAGCCGTCATTGGCGAAGTCGCCCAGCACGAGGTAGACGTCCTCGAAGAAACCGAGCCGGTAGTCCACCGCCGCGATGGGGTTCTGGTCCTGCGGGTAGAACTTCTTCGCGGGGTAGAGCACGTCGCTGCCCGCGCGCCCGTTGGTGATCGTGAACGCGCCGGTGACCTTGGCGTGATTGGACTCCTCGGAGGCCGAGAGCCCGTCGAACCGCACGTGGTAGCCGGCCAGCTCCACGCTCTTCCCCTTGTCGAGGGTGACTTCGGTCTGCACCGACCAGGCTTGCGAGCCCGCCACCCCCAGCGCGACGACGAGAATCCCCAGGTGGACGATGAAGCCTCCGTACCGCCGGTTCTGCCGGAGCAGCAGGCCCCAGGTGGCGTCGCCCCAGCCGTCACCGGTGCGCCGTCTCGCCCGCACCGCGCGGAAGAGGTCGAGCGCGATGGTGCCGGCGACGAAGACGACGAGGGCCATCGTCGCCAGCACGAGCCCGTTGCCCACGCCGATCGCTCGCAGCGCCGCCGCGGCCACGAGGCCCGCGAGGACGGGCTTGAGGAAGTTGCGCTTGAGGCTCTCCGCGGAGGCCCGGCGCCAGGCGATGAGCGGCCCCACGCCCATCAGGAAGAGCAGCGCGAGGAAGACCGGAATGTTGACCAGGTTGAAGAACGGTGCGCCCACGCTGACCTTGACGCCGCGCACGGCCTCGGACAGGAGCGGGAAGACCGTCCCGAAGAACACGGTGAAGGTGGCGGCGACCAGGAAGAGGTTGTTCAGCAGAAAGGTGGACTCGCGCGAGACGACGGAATCGAGCGCGCCCTCGGCGCGCAGGTGCTCCACACGCGAGGCGAGCAGCGAGAAGGAGCCGAGGAAGACGAGCGCCAGGAAGCCCAGGAAGAAGATGCCGATCGATCCCTGCGTGAAGGAGTGCACCGAGCCGATGATGCCCGAGCGCGTGAGGAAGGTGCCGAAGATCGTGAGCCCGAAGGTCAGGATGATGAGGCTGAGGTTCCAGAGCTTGAGCATGCGCCGCCGCTCCTGGATCATCACCGAGTGCAGGAACGCCGTGGCCGTGAGCCAGGGCATGAAGGCGGCGTTCTCCACCGGGTCCCACGCCCAGTAGCCGCCCCAGCCGAGCACGTGGTAGCTCCACCAGCCACCGATGAGCAGCCCGAGGGCGAGGAAATACCAGGCGATGATCGTCCAGCGACGCGTGATGGTGATCCACTCCTCGCCGGTTCGCCCGACGATCAGCGCGGCCATGGCGAAGGCGAACGGCACCGTGAAGCCCGTGAACCCCAGGTAGAGGGCGACCGGGTGGGTGATCATGCCGGAGTCCTGGAGCAGCGGGTTGAGGCCCCGGCCGTCGGCCGGGATCGGCGTGAGACGCTCGAAGGGAGGCGCCGGGATGGTCATGACGAGGAGGAAGAAGGCGAGGATGCCCAGCATGACCGCCAGCACCCACGGGTAGAGCTCGGGCTGGCGTCTCCGATACTGGACGACCACGATCAGCGTGTAGATCGACAGCATCCAGGACCAGAGGACGATGGAGCCCTCGAGGGCCCCCCAGAGCGCCGTGATTCGGTAGTAGAAGGGCGTGCCGCGGTTCGTGTTGATGGCGACGTACTGAACCGAGAAGTCGAAGGTCAGGAAGGCGTAGAGCATGAGCGCGATGCAGGCGGTGATGAGCATCCAGGCGCCGACCGCCGCGCGCTCCCCCGAGCGGAGCAATGCCGCGCGCCCGGTGCGGGCGCTCACCGCCGCCGCGATCGCGCCCCAGAGCGCAAGCACGAGGGCGGCGACGGTCGCGCCGTACCCGAGCTCCGGGATCACGGGCTTGTGGCCCTCATCGGGGGCCGTCTCCGCGCAGGCTCTTCAACAGCTCCTTGTACCCCGGCTGGGCGCCGTCGTGGGGCGCCTTGTACTCCTCGGAGTGCTTGGCCAGGATCAGCGAGGCCTTGAAATAGCCCTCCTTCGTCCACGAGCCCTCGACCACGGCGCCGCGTCCCTCGGCGAAGAGATCGGGCGGCGTGCCCTTGTGTTTGACGGGGACGCTCGCTTTGCCGTCGGAGAGCGTGAAGGACAGATCCAGGCTCTTGGGCTCCCACTTGAGCGAGCCCGGCTGCACGAGGCCGCCGAGGCGGTAGGTCTTGCTCGGCACGGGCGCGGCCAGGAGCTCGCTCGGCGTGACGAAGTAGACGACGGACTGGCTCACGCCCGACCAGATGAGATAGGCGATGGCCGCGACGATGACGAGCCCGCCGGCGACGAACTTGCCGCGCCGGCTCATCCGGTCTCTTTGCCCGTGCGGCCCTCGCCGTCGGCGAGGCGCTTTGCTCGCCCCATCAGGCGTCGCCAGTAACCGAGCAGCGCGACGGCCGCCAGGCCATAGGCGGAGAAGACGTAGCCCCAGTTATCCGGCATGAGTCTCCTCGAACCGCGCGATTTCCATCCGTGCGGTCAACAGATAGGCGAAGAGCAAGGTGAAGGCGATCCAATTGACGAGGAGCGTGGCCGCTATCGGAGTGGCGATCGGCGAGGGCTCGGGACCCAGGATGGTGGACGGCTGGTGTAACGCGCGCCACCACTTGACCGAGAAGTGCACGATGGGGATGTTCGCCGCGCCCAGGATGCCCACGACGGCGGCGGCGCGCGCCCGGCGGTCGGGCTCGTCCACCATGCCGCGCAGGAGGAGATAGCCGACGTAGACGAGGAAGAGCACGGCGGTCGACGTGAGGCGCGCGTCCCAGGTCCACCACGTGCCCCAGGTCGGCTTGCCCCAGATCGAACCCGAGGCGATCGTGATGCCGGTGAAAAGGACGCCGGGCTCGGCCGCCGCCAGGGCGAGCCGGTCCCAAGCCGGCTGCCGCGTCAGGAGATAGCCGATGCTCCCGATGAAGACGAGAGCGAAGGCGAGATAGGCGGTGAGGACGGCAGGCACGTGGAGGTACATGATGCGCTGGACATTGCCCTGCACGGCCTCGCGCGGCGCGTAGCCGAAACTGGC
>JBKPBU010000131.1:0-6365 GCA_046727015.1 Candidatus Methylomirabilota bacterium
GAGGCCGCGAAGGCGTCCGAGGCCGCGGAGCTGATGCGCATTACGGCGCCGGACCTGCTGAAGCTCGGCGTCATCGACGGCATCGTGCCCGAGCCGATCGGCGGCGCCCATCGGAACTGGGAAGAGACGGCCGAGAATCTCCGTGGCCCGCTCCGGGACGCCCTCTGGGAGCTGCGCTCGCGCACCACGGAGGAGCTGGTCGGCGAGCGCTACGAGAAGTTTCGCAAGATCGGCGTATTCGAAGAGAGCGCCTGACGGCGCCCGCGGTTTGACACGCCCAGGGGCCGATGCTAACGTAACTACCGATCTTTTATGCCAAAACTCCACCTGATCACCTACGGCTGCCAGATGAACGAGTACGACTCCGAGCGCGTGGCGGGTCTGCTCAAGCGCGAGCACTACGAGCTCACCGAGGTGGCCGAGGAGGCCGACCTCGTCCTGCTCAACACGTGCGCGATTCGCGAGAAGGCGGAGGACAAGGTCTTTTCTCGCCTGGGGCAGCTGGGTGTGCTGAAGCGGCAGCGGCCCGATCTCCTGATCGGCGTGATGGGCTGCATGGCGCAGCTCTGGCAGGGGAAGATCCTGGATCGCGCGCCCCACGTCGATCTCGTGTTCGGCTCCGCGGTGGTGTCGCGGGTCGGCGAGCTGGTCGAGAGGGCGCGCACGACGGGCGCCACCATCCTGGAGACCGGGGAGGCGCCGCTCGTCAAGATCACCGCCAAGCCAGACCGCCCGGGGCAGCTCAAAGCGTTCGTCACCGTGATGGAGGGGTGCGAGAAATTCTGCACCTTCTGCGTGGTGCCGATGACGCGGGGGCGTGAGCGCAGCCATTCGCCGGACGCCGTGGTGGCCGAGGTGCGCGAGCTGGCGGCGAGCGGGGTGCGCGAAGTGACGCTGCTCGGGCAGACGGTCAACGCCTACGGCCGGGATCTCACGCCGGCGACCGACCTGGCGGCGCTGCTCGAGCGGATCGACGGGGTCGAGGGCATCGAGCGCATCCGCTTCACGACCTCGAACCCCTACAACCTGACCGGTCGGCTCATCCGCGCGATCCGCGACGTGCCCAAGGTGGTCGAGTACCTGCACCTGCCGCTCCAGTCGGGCTCCGATCGCGTGCTGGCGCGCATGAACCGCGGCTACACCGTCGCGCGCTATCTCGAGCTCATCGCCGAGCTCACGGAAACGGTGCCCGGGATCGCCCTCTCGACCGACCTCATCGTGGGGTTTCCGGGCGAGACCGACGAGGATTTCGAGCGGACGGTCGAGGTGGTCGAGCGCGTGCGGTACGATAACGTCTTCGCCTTCCGCTACTCGCGGCGCCCCGGCACTCCCGCCGCCGACATGGGTGAGCAGGTGCCGGACGAGGTCAAGGCGACGCGGAACGCGCGCATCCTCGAGGTCGCCGGGCGCGTCGGCGCCGAGCGCAGCCGGGCCCTCGAGGGCCGCATGCTGCCCATCCTGGTGGACGGGCGCTCGCGCAAGGACCCCGGCGAGATGACGGGCCGCACCCGCTGCAACCGCGTGGTGAACTTCGACGCGCACGGCCGCGATCTACTGGGCCTCGTGGTGCCCGTGCTGGTCACGCGGGCGCTGCCGCACAGTCTCCGTGGCGAGCTGGCCGGCGCCGGGGCCGCGGCGCGCGTGCTCGCGGCAACGGTCTAGGGGAGGGGGACGCCCATGTGGCTCGAGATGAAGGTCAAGGGATTGGCGCTGGACCCTCTCTCCAACATGCCGATCATCATCCTGCGCGACGAGGAGGAGAAGCGCTCGCTGCCCATCTGGGTCGGGCTCTTCGAGGCCAACGCCATCGCGCTCGAGCTCGAGAAGATCTCGACGGCGAGACCCATGACCCACGACCTGATCAAGAACATCCTCGAGGCCCTCGACGCCCGCGTGATCAAGATCGAGGTCAACGACCTCAGGGAGAACACGTTCTTCGCGGTGATCCACCTCCAGCTGGGATCGGCCGAGATCACGGTGGACTCGCGTCCGTCGGACGCCATCGCGCTCGCGCTCCGGGTGGCGGCGCCGATTTTCGTCGACGAGGAGGTCGTGGCCAAGGCGAAGAACGTCGAGGTCGCCAAGGAGCAGGAGCTGGGCGGCAGCAAGACCGATGATCAGGCGAAGATCAAGGAGTGGCTGGATTCCATCAAGCCGGGAGACTTCGGCAAGATCGAGCGCGGCCGAGACCCCAACGCCCCGGAAGAATAGCGGATGCGCGTTGGCCTCTTCACCAACAACTACCTGCCGTTCCGCGGAGGCGTCACCACAGCGGTAGAAACGCTGAGGCAGGGCCTCGAGGCGCAGGGCCATCGCGCCTGGGTCTTCGCGCCTGCATGGAGCGGGCCCCACGCCGACCCCGCGTGTGTCTTCCGCTATCCCTCGGTGCCCGCGCCGACCTACCCTGGCTTCGCGGTGCCGCTGCCCTTCTCGAGGCGCTGGAGCCGCGCGGCCCTGGATCTCGATCTCGACATCTTCCATGCCCAGCACCCGTTCCTCCTCGGCGTCACGGCGCGGCGGCTGGCCCGCGCGCAGAAGCGCCCTCTCGTCTTCACCTACCACACGCGCTACGAGAAGTACGCCCACTACGTGCCGCTCCCGGAGCGCCTGGTCGCCTCGATCGCGGTCCGGCTCGCCTGCCGCTTCGCGGGCGCCGCGGATCTCGTGGTCGCCCCCTCGGCGCGCATCGCCGAGAGCCTATCCAGCCAGGGTGTGAAGGCGAAGATCGCGGTCGTGCCCACCGGCGTTCCCCTCGATCTCTTCCGTCCGGGCGATCGCGGGTCGGCGAGGCGGCGTCTCGGCCTCGTGGAGGACGCGCCGCTCTGTCTCTACGTGGGCCGCCTCGATCGCGAAAAGAACGTGGAGCGGGTCATCGAGGCCTTCGGCTCCGTCGCCCTCGCCGTGTCGGGCGCGCGGCTTCTCCTCGTCGGACAGGGCAGCCACGAGGCGGCTCTCCGCCGCTTCGCCGCGGCAAGTGCCGCGCGCTCCGCCATACGCTTCGCGGGCTCGGTGGCGCGGGAAGAGCTGCCCCCTTACTACCAGGCGGCCGATCTGTTCCTCTTTTCGTCAGAGACCGAGACCCAGGGACTCGTGCTGGCCGAGGCGCACGCCTGCGGACTGCCGGCCGTCGCCGTCCGCGCCTCGGGCGTCGACGAGGTCGTCAGGGACGGGGAGACCGGGCTCCTGACCAAAGGCGATGTCGAGGAGCTGGCCGACGCGGCCATCGGACTCCTGCTCGACGCGCCCCGGCGGAGCGCCATGGCGCTCGCCGCGCGCGCCCTCGCGGAAAGCGAATTTTGCGCCGCCCGCCAGGTCGAGGTCATGGCGGGGCACTACCGGCACCTCGTGGGCGGGTCAACGTGAGCCCGGCGGCTGTCGCCGGGCGTTGTCTCATGGCCTCATTCCTGCCCGCCTGGGAGCCCGCATCCGGGGATGCGGGGCGGCGAGGCTTCATGGCGCGCGACCCCCGGGTGCGGACGCTGTTGCGCGTGCTGGTCTCGTATCCCGAGGTGCGCTACGTCCTCCCCGACCGCGTGGGGCTCGAAGCCGGGGCCGACGCGCGGGTCATCGAGACCTTGCTGCGCTTCCTGGGGCGCCAGGAGTGGCTCCTCACGAGCGTGACGGCGTCATCGGGATGACACGCGGGGGGATGACACGCGGGCGGATGAGACGCCACCCGTGATCTGGAATCCCGGCGTCGAGCGCGCGCCGCGAGCGGAGCTGCGAGCCCTTCAGCTCGAGCGCCTCCGGGCCGCCGTGGCATGGGCCTGCGAGCGCGTGGTCTTCTACCGGAGCGCCTTCGCGGAAGCCGGCCTCGAGCCCGCGGCGATCAAGAGCCTCGACGACCTCGAGCGGCTGCCCTTCACCCGGAAGGCGCACCTTCGGGATCACTATCCCTGGGGTCTCTTCGCCGTGCCGCAGCGCGAGCTGGCGCGCGTTCACGCGTCGTCGGGCTCGAGGGGCAAGCCCACCGTGGTCGGCTATACGAGAGACGACCTCGGTATCTGGCGGGAAGTCATGGCGCGTTCGCTGGCGGGGGCCGGGGCAGAGCCCGGCCAGCTCATCCAGATCGCCTACGGCTACGGGCTCTTCACGGGAGGCCTGGGTTTCCACGACGGCGCCGAGCACATGGGGCTGACCGTGGTGCCCGTCTCGTCGGGGAATACGCTCCGGCAAATCCTGCTCCTCCAGGACTTCAGGCCCCAGGGCCTGGCCTGCACGCCGTCGTTCGCGCTGTACATCGGCGAGACGATGCGCGAGCAGGGCATCGACCCGCGGAGCGTCGGCCTGCGCTACGGGATGTTCGGCGCCGAGCCCTGGACCGAGGCGATGCGGCGCCAGCTCGAGGAGCTGTGGGGCATCGTCGCGGTCGACTTCTACGGGCTCAGCGAGATCATCGGGCCGGGTGTCGCCAGCGAATGCGCCGAGGGGCGGGACGGTCTCCACGTCAACGAGGACCACTTCCTCCCGGAGGTGGTGGACCCGGACACGGGCGAGCCGCTGCCCGCGGGAACGGAAGGCGAGCTCGTGCTGAGCGCGCTGACCAAGCAGGCGCTGCCCATGCTCCGCTACCGGACCGGCGACGTGACGAGCCTCGACCTCGAGCCGTGCCGCTGCGGCAGGACCACGGCACGCATGGCGCGCATCAAGGGCCGCACCGACGACATGCTGGTGATCAAGGGAGTCAACCTCTACCCGTCGCAGCTCGAAGCGGCGCTCTTGACCTTGCCCGACCTGGCACCGCACTATCAACTCATGGTCGACCGCAGCCACGGCTTCCCCGCCATCGAGGTCCACGTCGAGCCCTCAGAGGCGCGCGTGCGCGAGTGGGGCGGTTTCGACCCGGCCCGGCCGGAGGTGATCGCTCTGTCGATGCGTGTACGGGAGCTGCTTCGCGCCCATCTCGGCCTCAACCCCGAAGTCGCCATCGTGCCGCCCAAGACCATTCCCCGCAGCGAGGGCAAGGCGGTGCGTGTCGTGGAAAGGAGCTCTCCGTGAGCCAGCGCGTGACCGAAGCGGAGCTCCTCGCACGGATCGAGCGCGGCGAGCGCGTCGAATCGGCGGAGGAGATGACGGAGGAGTACCGGCAGAGCCTCATACACCTCATGACCATGCAGGCCGACTCCGAGCTGTCCGGCGGCTACGGCTACGTGCCGTGGATCATGAAAGCGCCCGGGGTCGAGGAGAAGCACGTGGTCGCCCAGATCGTCAAGGACGAGCACCGGCACGCGACCGTCATGTACGGGCTCCTCGCAGATCTCGGCGTCGACGTGGACGCGCACGTGCGGGCCCACGACGAGGCCCTCGCCATGCGCATCGACGCCTCGGCGGACATCGGCACGAGCCGTGTCGGCGCCGACCAGCGCGTGAACATCTTCTACTACCCGATCGACACCTGGGCCGACTTCATCTTCTTCAACTTCTGCATGGACCGCGGGGCGGGGCACCAGCTCGAAGACGTGCGGCACTGCTCCTACGGCCCGTGGGCGCGAGCCATCGAGGGCATCTTCAAGGAGGAGAAGTTCCACATCCGCCACGGCGAGTTCTGGGTCACGAAGCTGGCCGGGGATCCCGCCACGCGGGACGAGGCGCAGGCGACGCTCAACAAGTGGTACATCCGCACCATGAACATCTTTGGCCGGCCCGGCTCGCCCAAGAACGCGCTCTACCGGAAGTACCGGCTCAAGGTCCGGGACAACGACGAAGTCCGGCAGACCTTCGCCGCCGAGGTCACCGAGAAGGCGCGGGCCGTGGGCCTGACGGTGCCGGAGTGGATACCCGTCTGGGACCGGCTGCCCGAAGAGGCCCAGATCCCGGGGTAGGGGCCCCGCCCCATGTCCTGGTCACGCTCCCGCATCGCTGCCGCCCTCTTCGCGATCGCTCTCCTGGAAAGCGCGATCCCGGCGGCTTCCCAGACCGGACGCCAGGTCAAGGTCGTCCTCGAGTTCCAGCAGAAGGCTCTCGACAGCCGCCAGGGCGTCCAGGGGCAGGGCGGCGTGATAGTCCAGGACGGCAAGGCCCGGGGCCGCGGCGGCATCGCCGCCCAGGACACGACGACGCGCACTACGCGCAGTGACGGCGTCTTCACGATCGTCCAGGACGGCGGGACGTCGAGCATGATGGTCGCGAGCGAGGTGCCCTACACCGCGCTGTCGTGGTTCCGCGACTACGCGACCGGGCAGGGATACGCCGCCCAGGCGACCGCCTGGCAGCGCGTGGGCACTACGCTGGTCGTGAGGCCGACCATCCTCCCCGACGGGCAGATCCGCGTCCGCCTCACACCGCAGGTGAGCTATTTCTCCCCGCAGGGCGACGGCAGCATCGAGTTCAACGAGGCCGCGACGGAGGTCATCGTGCCCAACGGC
>JBKPBU010000132.1:0-1337 GCA_046727015.1 Candidatus Methylomirabilota bacterium
CTGTCTTCTACTCGAAGAAGTTCGCCGCCGACCGCAAGCGTGCCGTGGATTTCATGAAGGGCTACGTCAAGGCCTCGCGCTACTACCACGACGCCGTCCTCGGCCAGAGGGACGGGCGGCCCGCGCCCGGCGTCAACTATGACGAGGTGGTGGCCATCACGGCCAAGTACACGGAGGCGAGGCCGGAGGCGATCCGTCTCGGCTTTCCCTTCCAGGACCGCAACGGCCGCCTGCTCGTGACCGATATCCAGAGGCAGATGCAGTGGTGGACGGAGAATGGTTTTATGAAGCGCCCGATCCCGCTCAAGGGTATCGTGGACACGTCATTCGTGGAGGAGGCCGCCAAGGCCGTTCCCGAGAAGTGAACCCACAACGTAAGGAGTGCTCTATGCGGTTGCGCCCGATCCTGCTCGCAGGCGCCCTGTTGAGCCTCGTCGCGGCCGGTCCCGCCGCCGCTCTCGAGGTCGGCCAGAAGGCGCCCGACTTCACCATCGCCGGCGTTGGCGGCAAGCCGGTCAAGCTGGCGGACATGCTCGGCAAGGGGCCGATCGTCATCTACACGTTCATCCAGGCTTTCACGGGAACCTGAACCAAGGAAATCCTCGGCATCGAGGGGGCCCTGCCCCAGTTCGAGGCCGCGGGCGCCCAGGTCCTGGGCGTGAGCGCCGACCATGTCGCGACGCTCGACGCATTCGTCAAGCAGAACCCGCTGAAGCAGGGCTTCGCCTCCGACTTCCGCCGCACCATGCTGCCGGCCTACGGCGCGCTGGTCACGGACGAGAAGAGCCCGATCTACCGCTACGCCAAGCGCGCGTACTTCGTCATCGACCGCCAGGGCGTGGTCCGCTACGTCAAGGTGATGGACAATCCGCTGGACTTGCTCGAGCCGGCGGACCTGCTCAAGGCCCTCAAGGAATCGGGAGCGTCGTGATGCGCTGGGCGGCGACGGTCGGCATCCTGCTGCTCGCGGCGCAGGCCGCCGGCGCCGCCCCGAACTGGGCCGCGCTCGATGCCCAGCTCTACGAGTCGCCCAAGCCCGCCCCGGCGTTCGCGCTGCCGGATCCCGACGGCAAGGTGACGCGACTCGAGGACCTGCGCGGCAAGGTGGTGCTGCTCTTCTTCTGGGCGACCTGGTGACCGATTTGCCGGGAGGAGTTGCCTCCCGTCAATCGACTCTACACGGAGCTTCGGTCGAGAGGGCTCGAGGTCAGGCTCGTGAGCTTCCGCGAGGACGCGGACCTGGTCAAGCGCACGGCCGCCGAGCGTGGTTACACGGCGCCCGTTCTCATCGACCGCTCGGGCGACGTCACGGGGATCGGCTACGGGGTTTTCGGCCC
>JBKPBU010000133.1:0-5616 GCA_046727015.1 Candidatus Methylomirabilota bacterium
AGAACGTGGAGGCGATCCTCGCCGTGGCGCATCGCGTGTTCGTGCTCGACCTCGGCCGGAACGCCTTCGACGGCACGCCCGCCGAGCTGCGCGCTTCCGATCGCATCCGCCGCCTCTACCTGGGCGAAGACGCGGCCTGACCACGATGCTTGAATCCCTCCTCGAGTTTCTGATCCAGGGCGTGGTGTTGGGCGGGCTCTACGCGCTCTTCGCCGTGGGTCTCAGCCTGATCTTCGGCGTGCTCGACGTGATCAACGTCGCGCACGGTGAGTTCTTCGCGATCGGCGGCTATCTCGCGTTCGGGGCCGTCGTGCTCCTGCATCTGCCGGGCGCCATGGGCGTGCTCGGGGCGGCGGTGGGAACTTTCCTGCTCGGGCTGTGCGTCTATCCGCTCCTGATCGCCCCGCTCAAGCGGCGGCTCGGCGGGCGGCCGCAGGGGCCGCTCTATCTCGTGCTCACCCTCGGGCTCTCCACGTTCCTCCAGTCGAGCCTGCTCGCCGTCGCCGGCGGCGACTACCGGCGGGTGCCGCCCCAGCTGACGGGGATTTTCGACCTGGGCGTCACCGCCGTCAGCTATCAGCGGCTGCTCGTGCTCGGCGTCGCGGCGCTGCTCCTCACCGGGCTCTTCGCGTTTCTTCGCTTCCATCCCCAGGGGCTGGCCGTGCGCGCCGTCTCGCAGAATCCCGACGCGGCCCAGGCCATGGGCATCAACCTGCCGCGCATCTTCGCCTTCACCCTCGCGCTCGGCGTGGCGCTCGCGGGCGTGGGCGGCGCGCTCATGGCCCCGCTCTTCAACGTCTACCCGGCCGTGGGCTTCCCGCTGACCATCAAGGCCTTCGCCATCACCATCCTCGGCGGGATGGGCAATCCCGCGGGCGCCCTGGTGGCCAGCTTCGTCATCAGCATCGCCGAGTCGCTCTCGGTGATGGTGATCCCCTCGCAGTGGCAGAACCTCATCGCGTTCGCGGTGATGATCGTGATGCTCCTGGTCCGGCCCCGCGGCCTCTTCGGCCGCCCCGTGCCGCGATGAGTCGCCGCGCGCTTGCCCTCGTCGTCGCCGCCGGCGTCGCGCTCCTGCCCGTGCTGCTGCCGCACCCGTTCGTGCTCACCATCGCGACGCAGGCGGCGATCTGGGCCCTGCTCGCCGCGAGCTGGGATCTCCTGAGCGGCTACACGGGACAGATCTCGTTCGGTCACGCCGGCTTCTTCGCACTCGGGGCCTACGCCGCGGCCGCCGCGACCAAGCACGCCGGCCTCTCGCCGTGGCTCGGCCTGCTCGTCGGCGCGACGATCGCCGCCGCCGTCGGCCTCCTCGCCGGCTTCCCCGCCCTCCGGCTGCGCGGCCACTACCTGGCCCTCGTCACGCTCGGGCTCGCCGAGATCACCCGGCTCGTCGCCCAGAACTGGCTGGCCCTCACGGGCGGGCCCTTCGGCATCCACGATTTCCGGAGCTTCCCGGGGCTTCCCTCCGACGCGCTGGCCTATCGTCAGGCGATGTACCTCGTCGTCGTCGCCCTCGTCGCCGTCTCCATCGCCGTCATGTACCACGTCTGCGAGCGCACGAACGCGGGCAGGGCCTTCCGCGCCATCCGCGAGGACGAGGTGCTGGCGCAGACCCTCGGCATCGGCACCACGCGCTATAAGCTGCTCGCGTTCACGCTCAGCTCCGGCTTCGCCGGGCTCGCCGGCGCCCTGTACGCGTACTACGTGCAGCTCGTGAGCCCGTCCGTCGCCTCGGCGGCCACCACCTCGCTGATCATCGGCATGGCGGTCTTCGGCGGTCTGGGGACGCTGTGGGGTCCGGTGCTGGGCGCCCTGCTGCTCTACGGCCTCTACGAGGGCTTGCGCTTCGTCGGCGTCGTGTACAACCTGATCGCGGTGGGCCTCGTCATCATGGTCTTCGTCATCTACCTCCCGCGCGGCTTGGCGGGCTTCAGGAGATCGGCATGAGCCATCGGCTGGGAGTCGACGTGGGCGGCACGTTCACCGATCTCGTCCTCGTGTCGCCCGACGGCGTCGCGCGCACCCGCAAGGTGCTGTCGACGACCGCCAACTACGCCGAGGCGATCGTCATCGGCGTGCGGGAGCTGGCCATCCAGGCCGGCATCGCGGCCCGCGACATCGGCGAGATCATCCACGGCACCACCGTGGCCACCAACGCCATCCTCGAGCGCCGCGGCGCGCGCACCGGCCTCCTGACCACCGAGGGCTTCCGCGATCTGCTCGAGATCGGGCGCCTGCGCCTCTCGCGGCTCTACGACCTCGACTTCGAGCGCCCGGCGCCCCTCGTGCCCCGCCGCTGGCGCCGCGAGATCCGCGAGCGCATGAATCACCGCGGCGAGGTGGTAACGCCGCTCGACCGGGACAGCGCGGCCGCCGCCATCGATCGCCTGTTGGATGAGGGCGTGGAGTCGATCGCGGTCTGCTTCCTCCACGCCTACGCCAACCCCGCCCACGAGGCGCAGGTGGGGGCGATGATCCGCGAGCGCGCGCCCGGGATGGCCCTCACGCTGTCGTCGGAGATCCTGCCCGAGATGCGCGAGTTCGAGCGCACGAGCACCGCCGTCACCAACGCCTACGTCATGCCGGTCATGGGCCGCTATCTCGCCTCGCTCGAGGACGAGCTGCGCACGCTGGAGGCCACGGCGCCGCTGCTCATCATGCAGTCCAACGGCGGCGTCATGACCGCCGAAGGCGGGCGCCGGCGCCCGGTGCACGTGATCGAGTCGGGGCCCGCCGCCGGCGTGATCGCCACCGCCGCCCTCGCCCGCGCCATCGCGGCCCCCAACACGCTCAGCATCGACATGGGCGGGACGACCGCCAAGGCTTCCATCATCGAGGGGTACGAGATCAAGCGCACCGGCGAATTCGAGATCGGCGGAACGATGTCGCAGGGCAGCCGACTCAACAAGGGCGGCGGCTTCCTGCTGCGCGTGCCCGCCATCGACATCGCCGAGGTCGGCGCGGGAGGCGGCAGCATCGTGAGCGTGGACGGCGCGGGGGCGCTCCACGTGGGTCCGCGAAGCGCGGGCGCCGTGCCCGGGCCCGTCTGCTACGACCAGGGCGGCACGGAGGTCACCCTCACCGACGCCAACGTCACCCTCGGCTATCTCCACCCCGAGCGCCTGCCGAGCGGTCTCCGCCTCGACGCCGACAAGGCCCGCCGCGCGGTCGCCGCGCAGATCGCGGCGCCGCTGGGCATCGACGTGGCCGACGCCGCCTACGGCGTGTACCTGCTCGGGTGCGCGGGCATGGCGCGCGCGGTGCGCGCCGTCACCATCGAGCGCGGGCGCGACCCGCGCGACTTCACCCTCGTCGCCTTCGGCGGCAATGGCCCGCTCTTCGCCGCCGAGATGGCGCGCTCGCTCGAGATCGGCACCGTCCTCATTCCGCCCGCGCCCGGCGTGTTCAGCGCCATCGGTCTCCTGGAGGCCGAGCTCGAGCATCACCTGGTGAAGACCTTCCTCCGCCCGCTCTTCGGCACGAAGCCGTCGGAGATCAGCGCCGCGGTGGCGGAGCTGGAGCGCGAGGCCGAGGCCCTCCTGAGCGGGGAAGGCAACCGGGCACAGGTGCGGATCGAGCGCTCCGTCGACCTCAAGTATCAGGGGCAATCGTTCGAGCTGACGGTGCCGCTCCCGCCCGCGTGGACCGACGAGGCGCTGCGCGAGCTGGCCGTCAACTTCGGTCGTGAGCACGAGCGCACGTATGGCCACAAGGCGGAAGGCGATCCCATCCAGATGGTCAATCTGCGGCTCACCGCGCGCGTGCGGCGGCCGGCAGACCGCGCGGCCATCCGACTCGAGGAGGATGCCACGGCGCGCGCCGGCGAGCGCCGCGCCTATTTCGGCCCCGCCCACGGCGCCATGGCCACCCCGGTCATCACGCGTGGGCATCTCGCCGCGACGCCACGGCCGGGGCCGCTGCTCGTCGACGAGTACGACGCCACCACGCTGGTCCCGCCGGGCTGCGCGGCCGGCCTGGACGCCCACGGCAACATCGTCATCAGCACCGGAGGCACGCGATGAGCCGCGATCTCAGCGATCCCATTCTCCTCGAGCTGGTGAAGAACGGCCTCGACGCCATCGTGGACGAGATGGCCATCGCGCTCGTGCGCACCGCCTACTCGAACAACCTCAAGAACGCCATGGACATGTCCTGCGCCCTCTGCGACGTCGAAGGACGCCTGATCGCCCAGGGCCTCACCCTGCCGCTGCACCTGGGCTCCATCCCCGACGCCATGGCGCACGTGCGGCGCAAGTTCGGCGCGAGCCTCGTGCCCGGCGACGTGTTCATCCTGAACGATCCGTTCGAGGGCGGGACGCACCTGCCCGACTTCTACATCTTCAAGCCCATCTTCGTGGACGGGCGACTCGTCGGCTGGTCCGCGAGCATCGGGCATCAGCTCGACGTGGGCGGCAAGACCCCGGGTGGCAACGGCTGCGACGCGACGGAGATCTTCCAGGAAGGCCTGCGCATCCCGCCCCTCAGGCTCTACGAGGCGGGCAAGCCGGTGGACGCCGTGTTCGAGCTGATCGACCGCAACGTGCGGGTGCCGCGCCAGGTGCTCGGCGACGTGCGCTCGCAGGTGGCCGCCTGCCTCACCGGCGAGCGCGGCTACCTGGCGCTCGCGGAGCGGTACGGGGCCGACCGCTTCGCCGCGTGCACGACCGCGCTGCTCGACCAGGCCGAGCGCCTCGCCCGCAACGCCATCACCGCCATGCCCGACGGCCACTACACGTTCACCGACTGGATGGACGACGACGGCATCGACCCCGACCCCATCCCCATCACCGTGACCATCACCGTCACCGGCGATCGCCTCATCGCCGACTTCACGGGCTCGGCGCCCCAGGTGAAGGGAGCCATCAACTCGCCCCTGCCCTTCACCAAGTCCGCCGTGTACGCGTGCGTGCGTCACCTGGTCGGCGGCACGCCGCCCAACAACGAGGGCTACTTTCGCCCCATCGAGGTGATCGCGCCGCCCGGCACCGTGGTCAACCCCGTCATGCCCGCCGCCGTCGCCGCCCGGGGCCTCACCGGCTTCCGCATGGCCAACACGGTGTTCGGCGCCCTCGCGCAGATCGCGCCCGACCGTGTCTTCGCGTGCGAGGTGGGCGGCGACACGGGCGTGAGCTTCGGGGGCTACGACGCCGAGCGGCGGCCGTTCGTGTTCCTCGAGTTCCTCTTCGGCTCCTGGGGAGGGCGCCCGACCAGGGACGGTGTCGACGCGTGCAGCAGCTCCGTCGTCAACTTCTCAAACAATCCGGTCGAGATCATCGAGTCCGAGTACCCGCTCGTGATCGAGCGCTACGGCTACCTGCCCGACACGGGCGGCCCCGGCAAGTTCCGCGGCGGCCTCGCCCTGGAGCGCCAGTATCGCTTTCTCGAGACGGAAGGGACGCTCCAGCTCCGCACCGACCGGCGCCATCACCTGCCCTACGGCCTGGCGGGCGGGCGCTCGGGCACGCCGTCACGAAACGTCCTGAACCCCGGGCCGGACGAGCGCGAGCTGCCGGCCAAGTGCACGTTGACCGTGCGGCGGGGCGACGTCTACCGCCACGAGCTGGCCGGCGCCGGCGGCTGGGGCGATCCGCTCGCGCGCGATCCCGAGCGCGT
>JBKPBU010000134.1:0-4607 GCA_046727015.1 Candidatus Methylomirabilota bacterium
CGCGGGCGAGCCCTGACCGGACCATGTGGGGAACCTGGGTGCCGGTCCACACCGTGAGCCGTCTTCCTTCCCACGAGGCGACAATGCCCCGGGGCTCGAGCGGCGAGGCGGAGCAGCGGCCGTGACGGAACGTCTCGCGCAAGACCACGGCCGCGCGGGCGAACGCGCCGTTCACGTCACCATGAGAGCCGCGGCGGCGGAACAGCACGTTGCCGGGGACGCCATCGTGAAGGAGCGGAGCGCCTTGGATGAGCGCAGCGTCGGCATCGGCCAAAGCCGCCAGGGGCTCGTAGTCCACCTCGACGAGATCGCAGGCATCGGCGGCCTCGGCCGGGCTCTCGGCGCACAGCGCGGCGACGGGCTCGCCGACGAAGCGCGCGCGCTCCGGAGCGAGGGCCGGCCACTGCGTGGGCCAGAAGCCCCCGCCTTCGAGTCGCGGTGAGAGCGGCTTCACCCACTCCGACAGGTCCCGTCCGGAGAGCGCGGCAGCGACGCCAGGGGCCCGGCGCGCGCTCTCGAGGCCGACACCACGCACGCGGGCATGCGCATGGACGCTGCGCACGAAGGCCGCGTGGAGCAACCCTGGGAGCCGGAGATCGTCGAGATAGGCGCCGCTTCCGACGAGGAGGCGCGGATCCTCGACGCGCTTGACGCTCACGCCCGTCAGGCGCGGGGCGAGGCTCAGCGGCGCGACACTCAGCTGCGCACCTGTGACGTCTTCAGGGCTTGGCGACCCGAGGCAGCACCTCGCCCGCCAGCAGCTCGAGCTGCTCCATGCCCCAGTTGAGCGGGTTGAGCACGATGTTCTCGCAGCCGCCGAGGGCGTGTGCCTTGGCGCGGATCTTCTCGGCCAGTTCTTCGGCCTCGCCCAGCAGGTAGAACTCCTTCCAGTACGGCAGGTCCATGCCGGAGTAGACCTTGAAGTGCGGCGCGGCAACCTCGGGCTTCTCGCCCTTCTTCAGCACGTAGACGAAGTTGGAATAGACCTTGGTCATCTCCCCGGGCTTCCTGCCGAATTCAGCCATGAATCGCTGGATCTTGTCCCAGTCTCCCGTGACCATGTCGGCGGTGGCCGAGGAATGCGGCACCCATGTCCTGGCGTACTTCGCGATGCGCTTGAGGACGGGATCGATATTGGTCACGGTCTGGCCATAGACCTTTTCGAAGGGCTGGCTGCCGCCGCCTATCCAGATGGGCGGGTGCGGCTTCTGCGCGGGCTTCGGATCGATCGTCAGGTTCTTGACCTGATAAAACTTGCCCGAATACGTGACGTGGTCACCAGCCCAGAGCGCCGTCACGAGCTCGAGCATCTCGTCCATGCGGCGGCCGCGCTCCTTGTGCGGGATGCCCATGAGCGCGAATTCCTCCTCGTGCCAGCCGACGCCAACGCCAAGAATGCTGCGCCCGCCCGAAAGGAGATCGAGAGTTGCCCACTCCTTGGCGAAGTAGGCAGGGTTGCGGAGCGGGAGCACGAGCACCATGGTGCCCAGCCGGATCGTGCGCGTCACGCCGGCCAGCGCCGACAGCAGCGCCACGGGCTCGAGCCAGGTGCAGGCATACGCGGGCGGCGTCATCAGGAGATGGTCGATGCTGACAGCCGAGTCGAAGCCCAGGTCCTCGGCGCGCCGGAGATAGGCGCCCATCTCGGCGAGCGTCGCGGTCTTGGGGCCGAGGGCGAAGCTCGGGATGCGGAGTCCGAACTTCATGGAATTCGCGCCTCGTTCATGCCGTGTGCGGGGCGTCGTGGCCTCTTCGAGCCTTTGGCTCTCATCAGCGCAACCCGTCCTCTTTCTTGGCCTCGTCGACCGTGAGGCCGCCGACGCGCGCATGCGGCCGGCCTCCGTCGGTGACGACGAGGGCCACCAGGATCTCGTCGGCACGGGGAGCATCGGCAAGGCGCACCTCCATCGCGTCGAAGTGGGTGCGCACGAATGCCGCGTCCTTGTAGTGAAGCGGCACGTCGATGGTGGCGCCCGGACCGCCGAGCTTCTTCGCCGACGGGATGATGGCCTTGCCGCCTCCCACCGCCTCCCGGAACGGCGCGCCGAGAGTCGGATGGAGGATGGCGGCGGCGTGCTCGTACTCCCCGCGCTCGCCCACGATCGCGGCTTTGCCGTAAGAATGCACCGGCGCGCCCAGTGCCGCCACGGCGCGGCGGCCTAGGAGGTCCCCCAGCTCCTCGCCCGTCTTGACCAGCTCCTCGAGATCCTCGACGAACCGCCCTGCGAAGGGATTCTCGATCACCGCGACGGCCGCGACCTTCTTGATAGGCTTGGCGGCTTTCTTGCCGCCGTCTTCGTAGATCTCCTCCACGACCGTCAGCATCTTCCGGATGCGCATCGTCTTCTCCTTTTGATCACCCTCACCCCGGCCCTCTCCCTCGGTGAGGGAGAGGGGGTCCTTGTCCCTTAACGACCTCCGCCGCGCGAGGGAGATTGCGGTCCCCTCTCCCCTCTGGGGAGAGGGCCAGGGTGAGGGGTCTAGTGGCCTCCTCCAGCGGGTCCGTGTCCCTTGACCACCTCCGCAGCGCGAGCCGCCGGCGGCGTGTTGCGGCTTCGGCCGATCTTGATCTGCCCGTCGATCAGCACCATGGAGATGCCGAAGAGATCGCCGGCTCTCAACGCCTCGAGCGCCGTCTTGCCGACCGAGCCGATCGGCGCATCCACGATGCACATGTCCGCTTCCCGGCCGGGCTCGATCACTCCCACCGGCAGCTTGTAGACGCGCGCGGTATTGCCCGTCGCCATGCAGATGGCCGCTTCCGGGGCGAGCCCTCCGAGGGAAGCAAGGTGGGCGATCACCCGCAGGATGCCGAGCGGCACCACGCCGGTTCCGGACGGCGCGTCGTTGCCCACGATGATCCGGTGGAGCGCGTTGGCGTCCCGGGCCCGCTCGAGGGTGTGGAGCGCGGTCTTGCCGTTGCCGCAGTGGACGATCTCGAGCGCCATCTGCGTGGCGACGAGCGAGTCGATCTCCCGCTCGCTCATGGAGGTGGTCCCGCCGTTGATGTGGCCGACCACGTGCGGGTCGGCCTCGAGCACCACCTCGGCGCTGATCGGGCTCGAGCCCGCGATCGAGGGACCGCCCGTGTGTATGGTCACGGTCATGCCGTGCTTCTTGGCCCAGCGGACCATGGGCGCCGCGTCTTTGCCCGTCCGGACAGAACCGAGCCCGATCTCGCCTACCAGCTTGACTCCGTGCTCGGCCATTTCGGCGAAGTCCTCTTCGACCATGCCCAGCTCGAGGATCGGCGCGCCGCCGTGGACCTTGACACCGGCGGGGCGGACATTGGCGTAGGCCTTGGCTGCTACGACGGCGAGCGCCTTGAGGCCGACGATGTCCTTGGGCCGTCCCGGCAAATGGACCTCGCCCGCCGAGATCATGGTGGTAAGCCCGCCGTTGAGCCCGGACTCGATGAAGTCCACCGTTCGCTGGCGCGGCGTGAAGTCGCCGAAAACGGGATGGCAGTGGGAATCGATCAAGCCGGGGATGACGGTGCTGCCCTTGACGTCGATGACCGTGTCGGCATTGCCGTCGAGCCCTTTGCCCACGGCCACGATCTTGCCGTCCTCGATCACGATGCTGTCGGCATCGAGGAGCGGCTTCGCGATGTCGCCGGACACCACGAGCCCGATGTTCTTGATCAGCGTCGTCACCGAACCCCCTCAGCCATTGATCCCCCTCACCCTCCCCTTCCCCCAGTGGGGGAGAGGGAGAAATTAGACCGTGAGATACGCGCGGCGGGCGGCTTCGTCTTCGAGCAGCCGCGCCATGGCGCCCTCCCAGCGAATCTGCCCTTTCTCGATGATGTAGGCCCGGTCGGCCAGCCGCGCCGCGAACTTGAGATTCTGCTCAGAGAGGACGATGGTCAAGCCCTCGTGTCGGAGCGCCGCGATCTGCTGGCCGAGGGCCTGGACGATGACGGGCGCCAGTCCCTCGGAGGGCTCGTCGAGAAGAAGGACGCGCGGATTGCCCATGAGAGTCCGCGCCACGGTCAGCATCTGCTGCTCCCCACCCGAGAGGCTGCCGCCGCGGCGCCGAGCAAGCTGCGCCAGCTTCGGGAAGTGCTCGTAGACGCGCGAAGTGGTCCAGCCCTCTCCTTTGGCGCCTACGAGGAGGTTCTCGTCCACTGTCAGATCGCTGAAGATACGGCGATCCTCCGGCACCCAGCCGATGCCGAGCATGCTGATCTCGTGCGTGGGCGTGGCGCTGATGTCCCGCCCGTCGAGGCTGATCGAGCCCGCGGTCACGTCGACGAGCCCCAGGATCGCCTTGAGCGTGGTGGACTTGCCCGCGCCGTTCCGCCCGAGCAGCGAAACCACCTCCCCCTCGCGCGCCTCGAGCGTGACGCCGTGAAGTACGCGCGAGAGACCATACGCCGCCTCGACGCGCTCAAGGCGCAGCACAGATGTGTCCATTCGACGGATCGGGAGCGCGACAGAGGCAGTCGGGCAGCTTAGGTGAGGTCGGAGCGGCCGATGACTCGGACTTCCAGACGGAGTAGGCGCCGATCCACCTTCTTGAAGCCCTCGCGAACCTCGCCACGGAAGCGGTCGACCTTCTCGTCGAGAGCGCCCAGCCCTTCCGCGACAACCTTGATGTCAGAC
>JBKPBU010000135.1:0-1492 GCA_046727015.1 Candidatus Methylomirabilota bacterium
CGCTGGGGCGCTCCCACGTCCCATTCGAGGTGGTCGCCCACCATCCAGGCCTCGGCGGCGGGCACGCCCAGGCTCTCGAGGACGTGGCGGTACACGGTCTCGTCCGGCTTGCCCGCGCCGAACTCACCTTCGATCAGGACGGCATCGAAGTAGCGGCCGAGGTCGTAACGCTCGATCTTCGCGCGCTGCTGGCGCTTGTCGCCATTGGTGACGAGAGCCATGACCACGCCGCCATCACGGAGCTTCCCGAGCGCCTCCGGCACACCTGGAAAGAGGCGCATCACGGCCCATCGGCGGGCGGCGAAGTCCTCCGCCACCGCGCCGGCCAGGACCCCGCCCGGCGCGCCCATTCGCTCGAGGCCGCGCGCGACGATCTTGCGCCAGGCGCCAGGCATGTCCACGCGCTCGAGCCGGTGCCGCTCGGGGTCGTCCCAGAACAGTCGCCGTTCTGTGCGTACGGCCTCCACGAGCAGGGCCGTGTCGATCCCCGCCGGACCCGCCACCGTCTTGCAGGCCGCGCTCCAGCACTCGTCCACGCCGCCGGAGTAGTCGAGGAGCGTGTCGTCGAGGTCGACGAGGAGCGCTTTCATGCTTCGACCGGCGCCTCCTCGGGCGCCGCGAAGGGCGGCAGCTCGGGCCGGCAGACCGCGCGGAAGTTGCACCAGCGGCAGATGCGCAGATCCTCCGCCTTCTCGAAGTTGTTCTCTTCCGCCAGGTTGAGCTCGGGGTCCTTGAGGTAGGCCTTCATCGCCCGCACCGAGAGCCGGATGTGCTCGCGTATCCGGTCGAGGCTGACCTCGTCCCACGGGTGCACCGTCACCTTGCCCTCGCGGAGATTGACCTCGAGCAGGTCCACGCGCGCCAGGTCCACGTGAAGCACCTCGAGGGCGTACAGCGCGTAGCCGCCGAGCTGAAGGCCTGCGCCCTCGCCGTTGCCGCCGGTCTTCCAGTCCACGAGCTGGAGGCGGTCGGCGGCGTTCCAGTAGCCGAAGTCCGGCGCGGAAAACAGGCGCGTGCCCTCGAAGGGGAAGGAGCCGATGTCCTCGATGAACGTCCAGCGCTCGGTCGGTGTCCGCTTGATGTCTTCCAGGAGCGGCAGCCGGTGAAAGTTGCGCAGGCAGCGTACGATGTGGTCGCGCAGCGCCTGCCACTCCGAGTCGCGGATGGGAACGCCGTATTCGTGCTCGAACAGCCCCGTGCGCTTCGGATACTCGCGGTAGATCCCGTTCCTGGATCCCTTCCACTCGAGCCGCATCTGCCTCACCGTGTCCTCGATGAGCGCGGCCTCCGACAGCGCATGGCCGTCGCGAAGGGCAAGGAGCGCCCGCTCGACCGTTTCGTGCACCAAACGCCCCGCCCACATCTGGCGGGTCCCGAGCTGCTTGAGGACGTAGAGGCGGCGCACGAGCGGATCCACGCCGGCCTCCCAGCCGCCCCAGGCGCCGTAGTACTGGTAGTAGTAGCGGCGGCGGCACTCCTTGAAGGCGTTGTC
>JBKPBU010000136.1:0-6350 GCA_046727015.1 Candidatus Methylomirabilota bacterium
CCGTCAGCTCGCCCAGGCCGGCGATCAGCCGCTGCACGTCGGCCATCGAGGGCGGCTCGTCCACGAGGTAGATCGGCAGGCCCAGCCGCTTGAGCTGATCGAACGTTTCTTCGCGATTGCCCGACCTCGTCGCCACCACGATGTCGGGCTTGAGGCTGACGAGAGTCTCGAGGTTCGGGGTGAGCATGTCGCCCACGCGGGCCTTGCGCCTCGCCGCGGGCGGGTAGTCACAGAAATCAGTGACGCCGACCAGCGCGTCCTGGGCGCCGATGGCGAAGAGGATCTCGGTCACCCCCGGCACCAGCGAGACGATGCGACGAGGCGCCGCCGCGAGGGTCACCGCCTGCCCCGTCTGATCCACGACGGTCAGCGCCGGCGCAGTCCCCGGCAGCAGGCAGATGGCCAGAGTCAGGATCCGACAGAGCGGCGTCACAGGGAGCGGTCGGTCACCCCGGCCGATTTGAATGTCGCCATCTCGGCCAGGATCTTCGTGGCGGCTTTGGCGAGGCCGATGCAGAGCGCTGAGCCGGTGCCCTCGCCGAGGCGCATGTCGAGCTCGAGGAACGGCTTGAGCTCGAGGGCGTTCAGCACGTAGGAGTGGCCGGGCTCCGTCGAGCGGTGCGAGGCGATCAAGTAGTGGCGCGCGTCGGGCTTGAGGCTCACCGCGGCCATCGCCGCCGCGCTCGCGATGAAGCCGTCGAGCACGACGGGAATGCGCCAGGCCGCGCCGGCCAGGATGACGCCGCAGAGCCCCGCGATCTCGAAGCCGCCGACCTTGGCCAGCACGTCGATGGCGTCGGAGGGATCCGGGGCGTTGACGCTGAGCGCCCGCCTGATGACGGCGACCTTGCGCCGGCGTCCCTCGTCGTCCACGCCCGTTCCCGTGCCCGTCACCGACTCGGCCGGCACGCCGGTGAGCGCGGCCACCACGGCGCTGGCGGCCGTGGTGTTGCCGATGCCCATTTCGCCGGTACCGATCACGTCGAGGCCGTTGCCCCGCTCCGTGTAGACGAGGCCGATGCCCGCCTCGATGGCCGCCAGGGTCTCCTCGCGCGTCATGGCGGGACCCTGTGCCATGTTGCGCGTCCCGGGGCCTATCTTGCGCGAGACGAGCTCCGGGTGCGCGGGCAGCGACGCCGCCACGCCCAGGTCCGCCACCACCACTGGAGCGCCCACGTGGCGCGCCAGCACGTTGACCGCGGCACCGCCTTTGAGGAAATTCTCGACCATCTGGGCCGTCACGACCTGCGGGTAGGCGCTCACGCCCTCGGCGACCACGCCGTGGTCGGCGACCAGCGTGAAGATGACGCAGCGCCGCGCCTGGGGCGGGAACTGGCCGGAGATCTCGCTGAGCCGCCGCGCCAGCTCCTCCAGGCGGCCGAGGCTGCCCGGCGGCTTGGTCAGCTGGTCGAGCGCCCACTGCGCCTGAAGCCCGGCGGCGCCGTCGGGTCTGACTATACGGTCAAGGAGCTTCTGGAGCATGTTCACGGGACGGCTCGTGAGGCGGGACATCCTTGACGATCATGGACAGGCCCGCGACCATGTAGGTGACGCGATCCGCGGCGGCGGCGATGCGCTGGTTGACGCCGCCGAGCGCATCGCGGAAGCGCAGCCCGACATCGGTGGCCGGGTGCACGCCCGCGCCGACCTCGTTGGACACGATGACGATCGCGAAGCGGCGCTCGGCAAGGAACTCCGCGAGAGTGTCGGCCGCGGCGAGGATGCTCTTGTCCTCGTCGCCGCGGATCAGGAGATTGGCGACCCAGAGCGTCAGGCAGTCGAGGACGACGACATCGACGCTGCCCGCGAGACTCCCGCAGGCCGCCACGACATCGTAGGGTTCTTCGAGCGTGGCCCAGCCCCTGGGACGCTCCGCGCGGTGGCGAGCTATACGGGCCTCCATGTCGCCGTCGAGGGCCTGGGCGGTGGCGAGGAAGGCGCCGCGCGAACCTGGGGGCATCGAGGCGGCCACGCGCAGGGCCTCACGGCTCTTGCCGCTTCTGACGCCGCCAAGGATGAGATCGGAGCGTGGCACGCGACTCACCCGGTTCCTCCCGCGAAGACCGGTTGGAGTAAAACTGCCCGGGCAGGTCTCCTGGCTCTCGGATCATCCTACTCCCCACGCCTTCCCGGCCCCGAAGCGCTCTGGCCAGTGGCTCGAACGTGGGTTTCGTCCCCGATTACAGTGACGGGGTCGCGGCGGATTCGCACCGCCTTCCCTTGGGCCCGCACCCGGCGGGCCGCCCGGACATCGCTAACGCCAGACCGTAGCAGACCGGATGCGACGGGTCAACCGCCCGCCCGTGCGTCACCGTGCGGCTCCACCGGAGGCACGCGCGATCAGTAGCGCTGCAGGCGGTCGATCAGGCGGCGCTCCCGCTTCGTCGGACGGCCGGCCCCGGGCGGCCGCACCGCAGGCGGCGCGGCGCGCGCCTCGCGCGGCGGAGGGGGCGGGGTCAGGTCCTCGTAGAGGAGCTTCGCCTGGGCGCCGGGTCCCCGGCGGTCGGACAGCGCCGCCACGCGCACGATCTTCTTCGCCCGCGGGAGCGTGATGTGCAGGAGATCCCCGGGGCGCACCGCACGGGAAGGCTTGGCCGCCTGCTCGTTGACGTCCACCTTGCCGCCGTCGCAGGCCGCGGTGGCCAGCGTCCGACTCTTGAAGAAGCGCGCGGCCCACAGCCATTTGTCGAGCCGCAGATCCGCCATGACCGGCTTACCGTAGCACAAGCGCTGGGCTATACTCGCGGAAGGGAACGTCACCACGCGAGGGCGCGCGGCCCGAAAGGCTTGAGGACCTACACCTGAGATGCTGAAGAAGAAAATGCGCAGAGGCTGGCTCCTGTTCCTGCTGGTCGCGATCGCCCCGGCCGCGGCCGCGCAGGGCGCGCGCTATGTGGTCGAGGACTGGTCCAAAACGCCCGTCGGTCAGAAAGGCGTGCCCACCGGTTGGCGCACCCAGAGCTGGGGCAGCCCGAAATACGAATTCGAGGTCGTCGCCGCCAGTCCGCACCGCGCGCTCCGCCTCGTGAGCAACGGCGACAGCTCGACCATCAACAAGGAAGTCAAGGTCGACTGCAAGGACTACCAGGTTCTCCAGTGGAGCTGGAAGGCGGTCGAGCTGCCCAAGGGCGCCGACGCCCGCAAGAAGGCGACGGACGACGAGGCCCTGCAGATCTACGTCACCTTCCCCCGCTTCCCCGCGGCGGTGCGCTCGCGCGTCATCGGCTACATCTGGGATTCGACCGCCCCCGCCGGCGCCATCTTCAAGAGCGAGAAGACGGGGCTCGTGACCTACGTGGTCATGCGCTCCGGCGACGCCGACCTCGGCAAGTGGATCACCGAGACACGCAACGTCTGCGAGGACTACAAGAAGATCTACGGCGAAGAGCCCGACGAGAAGATCGAGGCGATCTCCATCGGCATCGATTCCGACGACACGCACTCGCGGGCCGAGGGCTATGTCGGCGAGATCGTCTTCCTCCGGAAGTCGTGAGCGCCTGCGTGGAGGGGAAGGACTAGCGGTGGCACGAGGCGGGCTCGAGCCATACGGCGCGCTGGTGCTGCGGGTGGTCCTCGGCGCGGTCTACGTCGCCCACGCCTATCTGGCGCTCGTGGTGATCGGCCCGGTGAAGTTCATCGAGGAGCAGCGCGCGATGCACATCCCCCTGCCCGAGATCGGCGCCTGGTACGTGATCGTGGCGCACGGCCTGGGCGGGATCCTCCTGATCCTGGGCCTCATGGTCCGATGGGCCGCGCTGGCGAACATCCCGATCATGGCGGGCGCCCTCTGGTTCGCGCACCTGCAGCAGGGCTTCTTCATCGTGGGCAACAAGTTCGGCTACGAGTACGTGCTCGTGGTGCTGGGGGCGACCGTCGCCCAGGCATTGCTCGGGCCCGGCGCATTTACGCTGAAGAAATAGTCTATTTAGCTGCGGGGGCCTCGAAATGGCCCCCGCACTCCCCCCTTTTCGCGCTGGCACGCCCTGGCGGGCGTGCGCCTGCTGCTGACCGTGAGGCGCAGCTCCACACGTTCACTTCGTCACGAGGCGGACCGCGTCGACGACGTCGGCGGCTCCCGGCGTCGCGAAGGCCTCGAGGGGCGGGCTGAACGGGATGGGGATGTTCGGCCCCGCCACGCGCGCGATGGGCGCGTCGAGATCGTCGAAGCAGTCTTCCATGATCACCCACGCGAGCCAGGCCCCCACGCTGCCGCGCATGGGCCCCTCCTCGGCGATGACCACGCGGTGGGTCTTCCGCACGGACGCGACCAGGCCCTCGCGGTCGAGCGGCACCAGGCTCCGCGGGTCCACCACCTCGACTGAGATCCCCTCGACCGCCAGCCGGCTTGCCGCGTCCAGGCTCTCGCCCACCATGCGCGCCGTCGCGATCACGGTGACGTCTGTGCCGCGGCGCTTCACATCGGCCCGGCCCAGGGGCACCAGGGTTTCGGCTTCCGGTACCTCTCCCGTCACGCGATAGAGTCCGCGATGCTCGAAGACGAGCACGGGGTCGGGATCGCGGATGGCGGTCTTGAGCAGGCCGCGCGCGTCGGCCGGACTGGACGGGATGCACACTTTGAGGCCCGGGATGTTGACGAACCAGGCCTCGACGGAGTTCGAGTGGTGCCCGCCCGCCGACCTCCCGATGCCGTAGGGCATGCGGAGCGTCAGCGGGCACGAGATCTGGCCGCCGAACATGTAGCGGCTCTTCGCGATCTGGTTCGCGACCTCGTCCATCGCGCAGGTGACGAAGTCGGCGAAGTGCATGTCCACCACCGGCACGAGACCCGTGATGGCGGCGCCCATGGCCGAGCCCACGATGGCCGCCTCGGAGATGGGGGCGTTGCGCACGCGCGCGGGGCCGAACTCCTCGGCCAGGCCCTTGGTGACCCCGAAGGGCACGCCGAGAACGATGTCCTCGCCGATGCAGTAGACGCGGGAATCGCGCCGCATTTCCTCGCGCAGCGCGAGGTTCAACGCATCGCCGAAATCCATGACCGCCATCAGAGCAGCCTCCGGCAGGGGGCCGAAACGTGCGGCGCAAAGTGGTGGCGAGAAGGGTCCAGATGCGAGGCGGCGACCGAGAGCGGCGGGCGAGGCGTAGTCTCTCTACGTTGAGCCCGCTGCCGAGGGAGCCAACGAAGCAGATGGGCCCTTATCGGCGGCCGTTAGACGGTGCGTTCGCGCTCTCCGAATAGACCGGTGGGTCGGAAAGCCAGCAGCGCCAGCAGGAGCACGAAGCCGTAGAGGTCCTTGTAGGCCGGGGAGAGGAAGACGGAGCCTAGCGCCTCGATGAGGCCCAGCAGGAGCCCGCCGACCACGCTGCCCATGAGCGAGCCCAAGCCGCCGATGACGATGATCTCGAAGCCCTTGAAGGTGGAGATCGCTCCGTTCTCGGGATAGACGAGAAAGTCCGGCGCCAGCAGCGCGCCGGCGGCTGCGGCAAGGGCCACGCCCACGCCGAAGGCCAGCATGTCCAGCCGCAGGACGTCGACGCCGGCCGTCTGGATGCCGACGCGGTTCTGCGCGGCGCCGCGGAAGGCGCGGCCGATCCAGGTCTTCCTGGTCAGCACGTAGAAGAGCGCGAGGAGCACGACCGTGCTCACCAGCGCGACCATCCGGTTGCCGGAGATCGGCAGGGTCAGGAGGGTGGTGGCGCGCGCGTAGTCCTTCGGGGAGAACTGGTTGGGGCCGCCGATCACGATCGCGAGGTTCCTGAACAGGACCATGAGCGCGATGGTGATGATGGTCGCGTACTCATCGCGACGCTCGATGCCGCCCACGTACATGGGCCGCAGGAGGAAGCGCTGGACCACGAGGCCGAGCAGGAAGACCGAGACCATGCTGAGCGGCAGCGCCACGTACCACAGGTTCCAGCCGAGAAACGTGGCGAGCAGCGCGTACTGGATATAGCTGCCGACCATGTAGAACTCGCCCATGGACCAATTGATCATCTTCATGATGCCGTAGATGAAGGTGATCCCCAGCGCCATCAGGCTGTAGATCAGGCCGATGACGAGGCCGGACAAGATGTACTGCGACAGGATAAACGGGTCCATCCCGCCCTTCAGCCGGCCCCGCCCTCGGCCTTCGCCGCCCCGGCGCTCAGCGCTTGGGCGCCATCATGAGATCGCCGGTCTTGAGGTCCGGCGGGTAGACGATCTTGGCCTCGGTGAAGGGCTGGTCCGGCTTGGTGTACTGCAGGAAGAGCATGGGCGGCGTCCACTGCTGCCAGTACGGGCCCTCGCCCCGCGTGAACGTGATCGTGCCGTTCCAGCCGGTGAACTTGTTGCCGAGCAGGGCCTTGACGATGTCGTCGGGCTTGTCGCTCTTCGCTGCGTTCATGGCGTC
>JBKPBU010000137.1:0-1050 GCA_046727015.1 Candidatus Methylomirabilota bacterium
TCGCTGTGGCAGACGCCGTTGGCGGCCCAGCGCACCTGTACCTCGTGAGGGCCGGGCTCGAGCAGCTCGACGTCTTCCACCACCAGGGGCTTCTTCACTTCGTAGAGCACGGCCGCGTTCGCTTGCATGGCTGCCTCCGGACGATGTCGTGGCGGCCGCTAGGTTGCCGCCGCGGCGAGCAGGATGATTTCCACCTGGCACTTCCCGGCGAGTGTCGCGCCGACACACGCTCGTTGCGGCCAGTGGGCCGGGTCAGGGCCGATCCAGGGATTCCAGACGGCGTCGAACCGGGCCTTGGTGTTCATGTCGGAGAGGAATACCTGCGCGGAGAGAAGCCGCGACTTGTCCGTGCCGGCTGCGGCGAGGCTTTCATCGAGGAGCTCGAGGCAGCGTCGCGCCTGCGCCTGCACGTCGCCGGCCTCGTCATCGGATGTCGCGACCGCCCACACCATGCCCTGATAGGCGACGGCCCGGCTCCGCCCCTGCGCCTGCCCGCGCCAGCGTTGGATGGGAAGCATCAGGCGGCTCCAGGAGTGGTGAGCATGGCGGGATTATGAATGCTCCCGGACGAAATGCAAGCCCGGCGCGGAGTCAGTCTCATCGCCCCGCCGCTACTCGGCGAACTGGGCCGCGCGCCAGCGCAGCGCCGCGCCGAGCCCTTCCTTCTCGCGGATCTCGTCGAACTTCACGCCCACCTCGGTGCGCGCCGCGTAGAGGGCCGCGAGGACGTCGACCCCGGCGTGCATGGCGTTGAGGAAGCCGGCGCACTCCGCGCCGCGGTTGACGGCGAGCTTGGTGGCGGCGAGCGCCTCGGGCGACATCAGCGCCATGCGCCGCGCGAGCTTCAGCGTGGCCGCCACGAGCCCGGCGCTCGGCACGACACGGTTGACCATCCCGAAGGCGAGCGCCGTCGGCGCGTCGATCGGATCGCCGAGGTAGAGAAGCTCGCGTGCGCGCTTGAGGCCGATCACCCACGGCATGACCATCACCGGGCCGACGTTGGAGAAGCGGATCTCCGGCTCGCCGAAGAGCGCGTCGTCGGCGGCGATG
>JBKPBU010000138.1:0-3041 GCA_046727015.1 Candidatus Methylomirabilota bacterium
CCCGAAGGGGGCGAGGGCAGGGTGAGGGGGAGTCTAATTTTTGTAGAAGAACGTCGCCGGACGCGAGATTCCCGGGGTCTTGCCGTCCGGGCTGTTGTACATGCGCGATGGGATGTTACCCATGCTGTTCTTGACGACACGCACGCCCATGGCGGCCGGGCCCTGGCCGACCACGCCGATGATGTAGACCTCCTCGGCGGCGATCCTCCAGACGTCCTTGCCGAGCTGGATCCGCTCCTTCTCCGGCACGCCGAAGGCCTTCTTCCACTTTTCCATCAGCTCCTTCATCTTCGGCTCGGGCTCCTTGCCCTGCGTGCCGGCGGAGTGGAACCACTTCACGTAGTGCGGCCCGGACGTGGCGACGGCGGCGAGCTCGAAGGGAAAGACGTGCAGCGGGAAGGTGAAGAGGTGCTCGCTGCCGTCGTTGTTCCACGCGCCGAGCTGTTGCTCGTTGGCGGCCGTGCGCTTGAGCGCGAGGCTGCGCTCCACCTCCTGGACCTTCAGATCGATGCCGATCTTCTTCCACTGCTCGCGGATCATCTCGGAGATCTGCGTGTACTGGACGAACTGACCGCCCAGCGTCATGATCTCGATGCGCAGCCGGCCCTTGCCGTCGGCGCGCAGGCGGTAGCCCTCCGCGTCCTTCTTGGCCAGGCCGATCTTGTCGAGCATCTCGTTGGCCTTCTTCACATCGAGCGTGGCCCACAGCTTTCTGTACTGCGGACCCGGGTTGTACTTGTTGCTGTCGGCGGGGACGACGGAGCCCGGCGGTCCCGTGCCGAGCCAGAACGTCTCGTTGATCTCGTCGCGGTCGATGCCGAGCGAGAGCGCGCGCCGGAAGTCGGCGGTGTTGAACCACTTGCCGATCTCCGGATCGGCGTCGTAGTTCAGGTTGAACTTGATGATCAGGTCGCAGTAGTCGCCGGGGTCGAGGTAGACCTTGTAATTGCCCTTCTTCTGGTTCTCGAGGAGCACGGGCAGCTTGCCGAGGTCGACGTGCCTCGACGCGTAGTCGTACTCGCCGGCGATCGCCCGCAGGTTCAGCACTTCCAGGTTTTCCGCCAGCGTTAGCACGACCTTGTCGATGTAGGGGAGCTGGTTGCCGGCCGTGTCCACGAAAACGCTGTACGGGTTGCGCTCGAGAGTCCACGTCGGCGTATTGTTCGGCGTCACCGTCTTCCACGGCGACAGCACTGGCAGGTCTGGGTTGAGCGCCCAGTCGTTCCTCGCCAGGAACATGCGCACCCAGCTGTCGTACTTCGCCTCCTTCACCTTCTTGTCCAGCTCGGCCTCGCCGACGTACTTCGGATGGAATTGCTTGAGATAGTGCGCGGGGGCGAAACCGCCCATGCCCTTGTACCCATTCCACTGGCCGGCGAGGTCCGTGGAGCCGGCCAGCATATCAGGCAGCATGAAATACGGCTCGGGGAACTTGAATCGCACCGTGAGGGCGTCGACCTTCTCGATCGTGCCCTGCTTGCCGTTAATGGCCATGGCTGCCGACGGCGTGGGAATGAGGTCCTTGTTCTTGTAGATGTCCTCGTACCAGAAGACGAAGTCGTCGGCGGTGAAGGGCTTGCCGTCACTCCACTTCATTCCGCGGCGCAGGTGCACGAGCCACGCGCGGCCGCCGTCCTGCATCTCGAGGCTCTTGGCGAGGTTCGGCACGACCCTGTCGCCCGTGTAGTCCCAGAACATGAGATGGTCGGGTCCCGAGCAGCACCGGAAGCCGTTCCAGTAATCAGCGGGGCCAGTGAAGCCGGCGCGCCACGTGCCGCCGTACTTTCCGATCGACTGCAGCGGCTTGATGACGAGCGGGTCCTGCCCGATCCGCTCGGCGACGGGCGGGAGTTTGCCCGCCTTGACCAGCGCCGCCAGCTGCGGCGCCTCGTTGAAGGTCTTGGGTTGCTTCGCGGGGTCGGTGACGACCTCGGGACCTTCGAGCTTTCCGATCAGGCTGGTCTTGCTCGCCTGGGCGAGCGCGCCCGCCGCGACCACGCAGATGAGCGCTCCCGCCAGAAGGGTGATCGTGAGTCGGGACCGGAGCGTGCCTGTCCGCAGCCTGTGCCAAAGCGTGGTCATTAAACGGCCTCCTTGTTCGGATGAACCTGCCCGTGAGGTGCGGCGATCCTGCCAGACTTTGGGTAAGGCGTCAAACGGCAGTGGCGCGGCGTGTCCGGCCCCGCGCGGGCTTTCGCGTCCGTTGCGCGGCCCGGCCGCGGCCGGCCGCGGCGCCCTCCTGCCCGCCGGCGTGCCAGCGTGCGACCTCCTCGCACGTCGTGAACCACACGCCGCGGAACCGTCGCATGTAGCTGACGAGGTCCTCCAGCAGCGCGATGCGCGAGGCCCGACCGCTCACGAAGGGGTGACAGGTCAGCACGAAGCAGCCGTTCTCGGCGTGCATCGCCGCGAACTCCTTGCTCCACATCTGGAGCACCCGGCCGGGATCGGCGATCGCATTGGTGGACCCGTACACGTGGCGGAAGAGCGGCGCGTCGTCGAGCAGCCACTGCACGGGCACTTCCACGAGCGGCCCGTCCTCGCTGTCGATCTCGTAGGGGACGTCGTTGCCCATCAGCGAGGTGTCGTAGAGAAAGCCGTGGCGCTTGAGAATGCCGGGCGTCCAGACGTTGACGTCCCACGACGGCGACCGGTAGCCCGCCGGCTTCACGCCGAGGTGGTCGCGCAGGATGGCGAGCTGCTGCTGCATGATCGCCTCCTCCTGCGCGGCGTCGAGAAAGCCCACCGCTTCGTGCACGTTGCCGTGAGCGCCGACCTCGTGCCCCGCGTCGCGGATCCGCTTGGACGGAGCCAGGTGATGCTCCACCGTCCAGCCGGGGATGTAAAAGCTTGCGCGGAGCTTCAGGCGGTCGAGCAGGCGAAGGATGCGGTCCACGCCTACCCGCGGGCCGAAGCGGCGCTCCTCGAGGTCGCCCAGGCTCCGCTTCGCCTTCTCCGGCTCGCGAAAGAGAAACCCGGACTCGGCGTCGAAGTCGAAGGACAGCACGACGGCGGACTGCTTGCCGGCCGGCCAGCGATAG
>JBKPBU010000139.1:0-1905 GCA_046727015.1 Candidatus Methylomirabilota bacterium
GCCCTGAGCCTCGGCTACACGCCGCGCGACCCGCTCGAGATGTCCATGGCGAACCGGCTCCAGGGACCGTCTGAGGCGCATCCACTCGGCACCGACCAGTTCGGCCGCGACCTCCTCTCGCGGATCATGGTCGGCGCGGTCACGGCCATCCTGGTCGGCGTCATCGCCGTCGGCATCGGCATGGGGGTCGGGGTCAGCCTCGGTATCCTGTCGGGCTACTTCGGAGGATGGCTCGACGAGGCCTTCATGCGGTTGATGGACGCCGTGCAGGGCTTCCCGGCCATCCTCTCAGCCCTCCTCCTGGCCGCCGTCTTCTCCCCCAGCCTGGGAATCACCATGATCGCGATCGGGATCGCTTTTCTGCCGGTCTTCGCGCGGCTCACGCGCGCGTCCTTCCTCGAGCTGCGCGACCGCGAGTTCGTCCTGGCCGCGCGGGCGCTCGGAGCGGGGGACGGCGCCCTCATCGGCCGCCACATCCTGCCCAACACGCTCGCGCCGCTCATCGTGCAGGCGACCATCAGCTTTCCCGTGGCCATCCTGGCCGAGGCCGCGCTCTCGTATCTCGGTCTCGGCACCCAGCCGCCGCATCCCTCGTGGGGGCTCATGCTGAGAGAGGCCCAGGCTTTCCTGGTCAAGTCGCCCGGGTTCGCTATCTTTCCGGGCACCGCAATCGCCCTGACTGTGCTAGGGTTGAACTTGCTTGGCGACGGCCTCCGAGATCTCCTCGACCCCAAGATGGCGGGCTAGCGGCAGGCGCTGCACCTCACAAAAAGGAGACCTCCACGTGCTGAAAGCGCTGCTCGCAGTAAGCATCACGGTCCTCGTCACCCAGGCCGCCGTCATCGCGACCTCGGTGTATCTGCACCGCGGTCTCGCGCATCGGGCCCTGACTCTCCACCCGCTCGCCGACTTCTTCTTCCGGATCATCCTGTGGATCACCACCGGCCAGGACCGCCGCCAGTGGGTGGCCGTTCACCGCAAGCACCACGCCTTCACCGACACCGAGAAAGATCCGCACAGCCCGCTCGTCCACGGCTTCTGGAAGATCCAGCTCGGCAACGTCTACTACTACATCCGCGAGGCCCGGAACGCGGAAACGCTGGCGCGGTGGGCCAAGGACATCCGGGAAGACTGGTGGGACCGGCGGATCTTCTCCAAGGGCACGCTGGGCGGCATCCTCGGGCTCATCCTCGCCATGCTGGTCCTCGGGCCTGCGTGGGGCATCTTCGTGGTCGCCGTGCACCTCGTGCTGTACGTCTTCGTGCTGGCGCCCTCGATCAATGGGCTCGGCCACTGGTGGGGGCGGCGGAACTTCGGGAACAATTCCGCGACGAATATCCGCCTGCTCGCCTGGCTCACCGGGGGCGAGAGCCTGCACAACAACCACCACGCCTACCCGTCGAGTCCGAAGTTCAGCGTGCGACGGTCTGAGTTCGATCCTTCGTGGGTGGTGATTAAGGTGTTGACGGCCGTGCGGCTCGTGACCCTCGTGGGCGACAAGGTCAAGCTGACGTCATAGGTTGCTGTCGCCCTTCTGATCTTCGAGAAGCCCCGGCCACGCCGGGGCTTCCTACTTTTCGCCGATCTCGATACGTCCAGGCAGAATTCGGACAGGGGCGACCGTCACCGGAATCGGCAGGCGCCTGAGCGCGGGAGTCGGGTCGAAGTGCCGCATGATCCAGTCCACGAGAAACCCGGGCATACGGATGCCCCCGAGGCTGACCCGCTCTACGGTCAGGGTGAAGGGACGGTCCCGGTCTGCGGGACCGAACCGGATCCGCGCTCGGAGCGCCGGCCCGAAGTCCTTCACCAAAACGTCCCCTGTCCCTTCGCCGAGCGCAATGGTCATGCCTCGGCCCACTGGCTGTCCGCGCAGGAATATGTCCAGATCTTGTTCCGTTACGG
>JBKPBU010000140.1:0-3319 GCA_046727015.1 Candidatus Methylomirabilota bacterium
GGCCGGCGCGCGCTCGTCGTGAAGGCCGATGTCGTGCGGGCGGCCGAAGTCGACGCGATGGTCGCCGCGGTCGCCGGCGCGCTGGGCCCTCCCGACGTCCTCGTCAACAACGCCGGCGTCTTCCCCCGCTCGGACTTTCTCGAGATGGCGGAGCGCGAGTGGGACCACGTGCTGAGCGTCAACCTGAAGGGCGGCTTCCTCTGCGCTCAGGCCGTCGCGCGGGCGCTCGTGGCCGCAGGCCGGCCGGGCGCCATCGTGAACATCGCCTCATCGGCGGTCCGCGGCGACCCGCGCGGGGTGCACTACTCCGCGAGCAAGGCAGGCGTGGTCGGTCTCACGCGGGCGATGGCGTTGGCCCTGGCGCCCCATCGGATCCGGGTCAATGCCATTGCCCCGGGCATGACCGACACGCAGCAGCCTCGCTACGGCAACACGGAGGAGCAGCTCGCCGTGAAGGCTCGGGAGATTCCTCTCGGACGCATGGCGCAGCCCGAAGAGATCGCGCGGGTCGCGGTGTTCCTCGCCACGACGGACGCGGCCTGGATCACCGGGGAGTTGATCCACGTCAACGGCGGCGCCTACATGGCCTAGCCCGGATTATGCGTGAACACGTGCGCCACCCTCACCCCGACCCTCTTGATCGAAGAGGGAGAGGGAGCCGTTTCGATCCCCTCGCCCCCGGAGGGGGAGAGGGCCAGGGTGAGGGGGCGCATAGGACGCGGACCCCGCGTTCATGAATAGAGCAGGCTAGTGCCGAGCGTCAGAGGGGCGGCCGACGCGTGTGCCACGTCGTCGCCTGCTCGTAGGCGTGGCCGATCCGCAAGACCGTCCCTTCCTCGAACGACCGGCCCGCGAGCTGGAGAGACAGCGGGAGCCCGGACGACGAGAATCCGCACGGCAGCGCGAGCGTGGGCGAGCCCGTCAGGTTGAAGGGCGGCATGTTGCTTCGCGGAAAGCCGAACTCCGGATCCTGCGCCTGCGCGAACGGCGTGGCCGGCTTCACCGCGGTCGGCGTGGCGAGCACATCGACGCCCCGCAGAACCTCCGCGGTCTCGCGGCAGATCTGTGCCCGGAGGCGCTGCGCCTGCATGTATTCCGAGGCGGTGACGAGCGCTCCGGCGAGAATTCGCTCGCGCAAGACATCGCCGTAGAGCTCCGGATGCAGGCGGATATCGCGCTCGTGATAGGCGAAGGCTTCGGCCATCAGGATGAGAAGAAAGGAGGGCGCGGCGTGAAGGCTCGGGATCTGGACGTCACGGACCGTGGCGCCGAGCCGTCGCAGGGTGTCGAGAGCCTCTTCGAAGGCGCGCTCGACCTCGGGGTCGACGCCCTCGAAGAAGTACCCGCGCGGCACGCCGATCTTCATCCCGCGGATGTCGCGGGCGAGCGGCGCCAGGTAGTCCTCGACGGGGGCCCGGCTCGAGGCCGGATCGGCGTCGTCGTGGCCGGCCAGCGCCTGCAGGAGATATGCGCAGTCCTCGACCGTGCGCGCCATCGGGCCGGTGTGGTCGAGGGTCCACGACAGCGACAGGACTCCCGCGCGGCTCACGCGTCCGTAGGTCGGCTTGAGCCCGACGATGCCGCAGAAGGCGGCCGGACCGCGGATCGACCCGCCGGTGTCCGAGCCCGTCGCTCCCATCACGAGTCCCGCCGCGAGGGCAGCGCCGGATCCGCTGCTGGAGCCGCCGGGAATATGGTCGAGGTTCCAGGGATTGCGGGCGGCCGGGAACAGGTGCCCCGGTTGCTGGATGCCGAACGCGAACTCGTGGGTGATGAGCTTGCCGAGGAGAACAGTGCCGGCCACCCGCCAGCGCTCGACGCACGTCGCCTCGTCCTCCGGAATCCAGTCCGCGAGCAGGGCGGATCCACCCGTCGTCCGGATGCCTCGCGTGAGGTAGATGTCCTTGTGGGCGATCGGGATGCCCAGCAGCGGGCGCCCGTCGCCGTGGCGCAATGCTTCCTCCGCCGCCCGCGCGTCGGCAAGCGCGCGGTCGGCCGTGAGGGTGACGAAGGCGTGCAGGACCGGGTCGAGCTTCTCGATCCGGGCGAGGGCCGCCCGCGTCACCTCGACGGGCGAGAGATCGCGTTTCCGATAACGCGCGCGAAGCTCGGCGATGGTGGCGTAGGCGATCTCGTCACTCATCGCCAAGCTCGCGTCTCGGCGCGAATCGCACCGCGGGCTCGAGCGTCTTGATGTCGCGCGAGTCCAGCGCGCGTAGCGGCGCGAGCGCATCCGCCAGCAGCTTCCGCACCATCGCGAGCCGATTCTCCGCAATGGTGACGCCCGCCGCGCGAATGCGCTCCCGCAGCTCCTCCAGTGTCAGCTCCTGGGGGTCGCTCACCGCATGTCCTTACTGCAGCGGCGAGAAGGACGACGGCATCATGAGCTTGTTCTCCTGGGCCAGCAGCTCGTCCCCACCGCCCGGCGGCGGCCACACGCCGGCCTTGCGGGCCTGCTCGCGGACTTCCATCCTCTGATTCATGGTCTTGTACGCCCAGATGTGGATGAACCGGTTGGCCTGGCCGAACTCCACGCCGCCCGCCATCACCACCGGGGACAGCTTGGTCCGCTCGGCGATCTTGCTCTCCCACCGCTTCATGACCCCGGGCAGCGAGCCGGGCGTCAGGCTGTAGCAGCGCATCTCGAAGATCGGGCCTGCCGTGCCGGGCGTGATCTCGGGGACGAACGGGAAGGGGGTCACGAGCTCGACCTGCTGATGGATGACGAACTCGCGGATCTTCGGTGGCCAGTTGGGATCCTTGGAGGCCTCGGCGCGGATGCGCGTGCGCTCGGAGAGATCCGTGTACGGCCACACCTGCACGATCTCGTTGAGGGGGCCGACCTCCGTGTGCCAGAAGGCGGCGAGCGGCGAGTACTTCTTGCGGTACTCGTAGGCCTCGCCGTAGCGCTTTTCGACCTCGGCCAGGCTGCGGGTCTTGAGGGTGTAGGTCCGGATCTCGTAGATCATGAAGGAGCCTCCCTATGGGGTGACGCGAGAGCACGGCAATACTCGATAGGCGGGAAGAATCTCCCTTAAGTGGCGGCGCGTCAAGGGGCGCTTCGCCGTCACTTCTTCAGCCGCACGTCCTCGTACGGTGCCGAGTAGGGATGCAGCGCGATGAGCCCCAACCCGGATTCCTCCACGCGTGGCCCGATCGCGTTCAGGAAGCCCAGCTCCCAGAGCGGCGCCTGCATGACCCGTTCTTTCGCCAGGCGCTGGATCTCGTGAAGCAGCACTTGGCGGCGCTTGGGGTCGAGCTCCCGGGCCTGCTGGATGAAGAGGTCGTCCATATCCGGATAGCCGCCCCAGGAGTAGAG
>JBKPBU010000141.1:0-5652 GCA_046727015.1 Candidatus Methylomirabilota bacterium
CGCACGAGCACGAAGCGCCATCCCATGAGCGGCGCCTCCCAGGCGATGATCCGCTGGACGCCGAAGAGCGACCACGACGTCATGTAGGCCACGAGCGGGCCGAGCGCCATGCCGGAGTTGGCGAGCACCACGAGGAGGGGCACGCTGACCATGGGACCCCCGGGCGTCAGCACGCCGGCGGCCGAGGCCATGAGGATGGCGCCAATCCCGGACCGCTGGCCGAAGTAGTGCGCGACCGTCTCCTGCGGAATGATTACCTGGAGCATCCCGGCCAGGATCAGGGCCGGAACGAGTCGCGGCAGGACGAACCAGACCATGCTGAGCCCGTTCTTGGCACCGAGCATGGGCAGGCCGGGGTCCTTCCAGTAGGCGACGCCGGTGGCAACAAGGGCCAGCGCGATCAGGACAAGCGTGGAGAGATTCATCGAGAGACCGCGCGGCATGCCGGCATTATACGCCAGCGTCTGGGCTATACTAACCAAGGGTCCGCGAGCGCGGGCTCGCTCATGCGCCTGACGATCCGGACGAAGCTCGCGATCCTCGTGCTGGCCGTCCTGCTGCCGCTCCTCGCGGCGGCGGCCTTCAAGTTCTGGAGCGATCTGTCCGAGGGCCGCCGCCTCTCCCACCAGAACCAGCTCGACATGGCCCAGCTCGTCGCCGGCCAGCTCGACGAGGTATTGAGCGGTCAGACCGAGAGTCTTCTCGCTCTCGCAAGTTTTCGGACGCTCGACCGCATCCAGGACTCCGACCTCGAGGTGCTCGCCCATCGCGTCCAGGTTCAGCACCCCTTCGTGCATCGCTTCGTCGCCGCCGGCGTCGACGGGCGCGTGCTCGCCGCGAGCGGCCCGCAAGTGCCGGATCAGACATTCGTCGACCAGGGTGTCCTCGACGCGGTCTTGCGGCGCGGCCAGCCGACGGTGACCGCTCCGCAGGAGAGTCCCACGGACGGTCGGAAGGTCGTGCCGCTGCTCGTCCCCGTCGAGGACCGTCAGGGGAGAACAGTCGGCGTCTTCGCGGCGGAGATCGATCTCGGAGTACTCTCGCGCTATCTCACCGCGCTGCCGCACAGCCGGGGGCAATCCGTCGCGATCGTGGCCCCGGGCGGCGCGGTGCTGGCCAAGTCCGCCGGGCCGTACAAGTTCTTCGATCTCCACCTGGGTGGTGTCCCGGAGGCGGGACTGCTGCTCCGCCGAAGCAGCAGCACGGCCGAGTGGACCTCTCCCGGCGGCGTGCCCCACTTGGTCGGTGCGACCGGCATGGCGAGAGCGGACTGGCTCGTCCTGGCCGCGGTGCCGAGCGGTGTCGCCTTCTCGCCCGCGGCCGGGCGGTTCAAGAGAGACCTGATCGGCCTGGGCGCGGCAACGCTGCTGGCGCTCCTGGTCGCCTGGCTCATCGGCAACCGCATGCACGGAGCGGTGCGCGCCCTCATCCGCGGCACCCGCGACCTGGATTCGGCGCAAGGACCACCCATCGCGGTGTCCACGGGAGACGAGCTGGCGGAGCTCGCCGGCCATTTCAATCGCGCTCGGGAGGCGCGGCGGCAGGCCCAGACCGCGCTCGACGTGCGCCGGCAGCGGCTTCGCGCGCTGGCCGACGTCAACGCGGCGCTCTCGGAGCACCTGGACCTCGAAACGCTCCTCAAGCAGATCACGCTCGCCCTGGCTCAGCTGACCGGCGCGCACAACGTCGTCTTCTGGGAGATGGATGCCGCCCGCGGCCGGCTCATCCGCCGCGCCTGGTCGTCCGACCTGTCCAACGGCCCCAACGAGCTGCCCCCGGAGCTGGAGCTGGACGTGGGAGGCACCGGCTGGGTTGCCCGCCACCGCCAGGCGCTGTACATCGAGGACGTCACGCGCGACGAGCGCATCCAGGCGCAGCAGTGGGCGGCCGACAGCGGGCTCCTCTCCTTCGCCGGCGTCCCCGTCGTCTCGGGCGACGACCTCCTGGGAGTCCTCACCCTCAACCTGCGCAAGGACGACCTGCCGGCCGAGGACGACCGCGAGCTGCTGACGTCTTTCGCCTCCCAGGCCGCCGTGGCCGTGCGCAACGCGCGCCTCTTCGCCGAGGCAACGCGCCGCCGGCGAGAGGCCGAAGAGCTGGCGCAGGGCGCGCGCATGCTGACCGAGAGCCTCGATGTCACGGAAGTCGCCGATCGGGTCGTGCGAAGCGTGCTGCCCATCTTCGGAGTGGACTCCGCGGGCCTGCGCCTCCTGAAGCCCGACGGGACATTCGAGGCCATCGCCTGGGCCGGCGCGGCGATGGGCCACTTCCAGCCCGGTCACCTGATCGAGCCCGATACCGGTCTCACGGCGCGCGTGATCGCCGAGGGGCGGGCCGTCTCTACCCGCGACGTCTTCGCCGACCCGGCACTGGTGCTGACCGACGATCTCAGGCGGCGGCTCGACGAATCCGGCATGCGCGCCCTCCTGGCCGCGCCGCTCCGCGCCAAGGGCGAGCTGATCGGCATCCTGTTGATCGCCTCCCGTGCCGTCCGGGACTTCTCCGATGCGGACACGGCGCTCCTCCAGGCCTTCGCCGATCAGGCGGCGCTGGCCATGGAGAACGCCCGTCTGTACGGCGAGGCGACGCGGCGGCAGCGCGAGGCCGAGGAGATCGCGCGCGTCGCCCAGACGCTCACGGGCAGCCTCGACGTGGGTGACATCGCCCAGCGCATCGTCAGCAGCGTTCTGCCGGTTCTCCGCGCCCGCTCGTCCGGCTTCCGCCTCGTCCAGCCCGACGGCTCGCTGATGGTCCTCGCGCAGGGACACCGGGTCGGAGCTCACGCTCCCTATGGGCACGTCCTGCCCCCCGGTTACGGGATCACGGGCCGCGCGGTGGTCGACGGGCACCCCGTGGTCACCTCCGACGTCCTGGCCGATTCGCGTATCCAGCTGACTCCCGAGATGCGGGAGCGCGTCGAGGTCTCCGGCATCGGGGCCTTCCTCGCGGTCCCGCTGCGTGTCGAAGAACGCATCATCGGGGCGGTCTCGATCGCGGACAGGACGGGTCGGCGCTTCACAGAGGTGGAGACGGGTCTGCTCCAGACCTTCGCGGACCAGGCCGCCCTCGCGCTCGATCACGCGCGCCTGTACGAGCAGACGCGTCAGCGGCTGAGACACCTCGAGTCCATCCGGGAGGTCGTCGAGCAGATCCTCGTCCCCTTCACCCTCGAGGAGCGGCTGACTCTGATCGCGCGCAAGGCCGCAGAGCTCTTCGCGGGCGACGTGGCCCTGGTCGCGCTCCGGCACGAGGGCGAAGACCAGCTGATCATCCGCGCCGGGCACGGGCTCGTCGAGGGCGAGCTCGGGCAGAAGCTGGAGCTCGGCGAGGGAGCGCTGGGGACCGCAGCCGCGCGGCGCGAGGGCGTGCTCGTCAACGACTACCGGACGTGGCCGGGCCGCATGCGGCGCATGCTCACCCAGAAGCGGCGCGAGCTGCTCGGCGCGACCGTGGCCTGTCCGCTCATGATCCGCGGCGAGGCCATCGGTGCCCTGTCGGTGGCCTACCTCGGCCCGGAGCGTCGCTTCGTTCCGGAGGACCTGGACCGGCTGGCGACGCTGGCGGCGCCCGCAGCCCTCGCCATCGAGCACGGCCGCCTCTACGATGAGCTGGCCTCGCGTGTCAAGCAGCTGCAGGAGACGCAAGCGCAGCTGGTGCAGGCGGGCAAGCTGTCCGCCGTCGGCCAGCTCGTCTCGGGGGTCGCCCACGAGCTCAATAACCCGCTGTCCGTCATCATCGGTTACGGCCAGCTGCTGAAGGGCAAGCCGCTGCCCCCCGACATCCGGGGTCCCCTCGAGATGATGGTGGCGCAGGGCGAGCGCATGGCCAAGATCGTGCAGGGGCTCCTGCTCTTCTCCCGCCAGCGCAAGCCGGAGCGCGCGCCCGTGGACTTGCCCGCCGTCATCGAGCAGACCCTGGCGCTGCGCACGACGCGGCTGCGTCTCTCCGGCATCCATGTCGAGCTCGACCACGCTCCCGGCTTGCCGCCCGGCGAGGGCGACGTGCACCAGCTCCAGCAGGTGATCCTGAACCTCCTGCTCAATGCCGAGCACGCCATCATGGCCGGCGGCAAGGGCGACACGATCCGCGTGCGTACCCGCGAACGGAAGGAGAATGGACGGTCGTGGGTCATGGTCGAGTTCGAGGACAACGGCTCCGGCATCCCGCCCCAGGTCATGCCGCGCATCTTCGAGCCCTTCTTCACGACGAAGAAGGTAGGGGAGGGGACGGGGCTCGGGCTTTCCGTGTCCTACGGCATCGTCCAGCAGCACGGAGGACGGCTCACCGCCGAGAGCGTGCCGGGCCGCACCGTGTTCACCCTCGAGTTGCCGTCCGTGTCACAGACCGAGTCGGCGCGCCAGACGGCCTCGCCGCGCAACGCCGGTGTCTTCGGCTTCGGCCGGCGCGCCCTCGTCGTCGATGACGAGCCCGGTATGGTGGACCTGCTGACGGCGCTGCTGAAGGACACGGGCTGGCAGGTGGAGGTCGCCTCCACCGGGCGCTCGGCCCTCGAGCGCGTGCGCGCCACCCGCTTCGACATCGTGCTCTCGGACATCCGGATGCCGGATGGCAACGGCGAGGACTTCTACCGCGCGGTGGTCCGCGAGCAGCCCGCCCTCGCCAAGCGCTTCGTGTTCATGACGGGCGACACCGCCAACCCGTCGGCATGGCAGTTCCTCGAGGCCGAGAACGTGCCGGCGCTTGAGAAACCATTCACCGCCGAGAGCCTCTTCCGGATCCTCGAGCAGCTCACCATCTTGACTTCGCGCGGAGCTTTCGAGTAGAGAGAGAAGGCGATGACCAAAGCCGATCTCGTGTCCGCCATGGCCAAGGCGTCGGGAGGGAGCAAGGTGTCGGCCGAGCGGGCGCTCGACGCCTTCTTCCTGAGCGTTTTCGATGCGCTGAAGAGGGGTCGCCGCGTCACCATCGGCGGCTTCGGCACCTTCATGGTCAGCAAGCGCGCCGCGCGCAACGGACGCAACCCGCGCACGGGTCACGCCATCAAGATCCCCGCCACCCGTGTGCCCCGCTTCAAGTCGAGCCGCTCGCTGAAGACGGCGATCCGCTAGCCGCGCGCCCGTTCCCATGCGGGTGTTCCTTGGTGCAGTGCTGGTCGTGGCCGTATTGCTCGGGGGGTGCGCCGGCTGGTCCCAGACGCCCTACAATCCGCAGCAATTCTGCGACAGTGTGGGCGGCACCCTGACCTCGGATGGCCGCTGCCTCGCCGGCAACAACTAGGCTCACGAAGCCCAAGACCGCTGGCTACGAGTCGCCGAGGCGCATGAGGCGGAATGCTTCAGCCGCTTCGAGCTTCCGCTTGGCTCCCTGCATCTTCGCCCACCCCGTGATCATGTCGGTGGGGTCCCATGTGCCCATCTGGGTCCGGTGCTCCTTGAGGGCGGCGAGCTTCACGCCGAGGAACTCCGAGATGTCGATGAAGGTGTCGGGCTTCTCAGCCCCATGGATGAAGACCGACCGGACCTTGTGGGGCTGAAGCCCCTCCTCGAGGAGCTCGGGGAAGATCAGGCGCGTCTCCGCCGAGGGAAAGACGGCATCGAGGACGGCGTCGGCCGCGGCGCGATGGTCGGGATGGTTCATGTAGATGGCGCCGTAGAAGCGCACCGTCGGGTCGCCGCACACCACCGCCTCGGG
>JBKPBU010000142.1:0-4363 GCA_046727015.1 Candidatus Methylomirabilota bacterium
GCTCCGCCACCACCGCGCCGTCCGCGAAGCGCTCGACGGCTTCGGCCAGCGCCTGGAGTGCGAGGCGCGGAGTGCCCGCGAGGGCGAGATCGGTGGGGAAGCCGCGGAGCGGGTAACGAGAGAAGAGCGGGTCCACGCCCACGTGGATGATTCGCGCTTCCGCCCGCGGCCGCGTGAAGGCCGGGAACCAGGGCACGTCGGATTCGACGACGAGGATGGCGTCGGCCGCGTCCAGGTGTGGCGCGGCGTCGAACCCTGCGTGCAGTGGATGATCCTGGGGGAAATTGACGTAGGTGTGGAACTGGTCGAAGACCGGCGCGCCGAGCACCTCGGCCAGCGCCACGAGCGACGCGACGGCGCCGGGATCGCGGCCCGCGGCCTTGACGATGATGAGCGGGTTCCGCGCCGCCGCGAGAATCCGCGCCGCCTCGGCAATCGACTCGGGCGAGGGGACGAGCGGGCCCGGCTTGGCCACGCGAGCGGGGTCGGCGTACTCGATCGCTTCCTGCCGGGCGCCCAGCACCTCGCGGGGCAGCGTGAGATAGACGGGCCCCTGCGGCTCGGCTTGGGCCAGCGTGAGCGCGCGGTCCACCACGGTCTCGAGATCGGACACGCTTCGCAGCTCGTAGTCCCACTTGACGAACTCGCGAACCATCGCGGCCTGGTCGAAGGATTCCTGCGCCCAGTGGATGGGACGGTCGCGGCTGCCAGCATGCCCCGACTCGGTGATCGGGTTGCGCCCCGCGCTGAAGAGGACCGGCACGTTGGAGCGCGCGGCGTTGATGATGCCGCCGACGGCGTTGCCGGCCCCCACGATCACGTGGACCATCACCACCTGGGGCCGTCCCGAGACCATCGCGTAGCCGTGGGCCATCGCGACGGCCGGCACCTCGTGAGGGACGGTGACGGGCCTTGGAGACGCCTGGCCCTGCGCGCCGCGCTTGGCGTACGCCTCGATCAGCGGCGCGAAGTCCGTCCCCGCGTTGGCGAACAAGTACTCGACCCCGCGCGCGGCAAGCAGCTCAAGATAGGCTTCAGCGGTGCTCTCAACAGCCGCTCGTTTCAGCATCGCAACCTCCCATTGGGGTCAGGTCTTGCATTACGACATCGCAACGGCCGTGTCGGGCTTGCATGCGCTCGAATGTCGTAATGCAAGACCTGACCCCGGCCGAGCGAAAGCTTGGCGATGGTAGCGCCGGGCGCTGGAGCGGTCAAGGACTATGGGCGCAGATGCGGCGTGGTATTCTCCCGGCGGGAGGGGACACTTATGGGACGCGGATTCGCGCTGTTCGCCGGCACCACCTCCGAGATCATCCGCGCCTCGGCGTGGGAGGCCGAGGCCTTGGGCTACAGCTCCTTCTGGGTCAACCACCCGGGCTCGATCGACGGCCTCGCCTCGCTCGCCCACGCGGCCGGCGAGACGAAGCGCATCGACCTCGGCATCGGCGTCATCCCGCTGCACACGCGTGGTCCCGAGGCCATCGTCCAGGGCGTACGCGCGACCAAGCTCCCGCTCGACCGCCTGCTCCTGGGCGTGGGCAGTCCCAACCCGAACTCCCTCGGCCGCGTCCGCGACGGCGTCACGGTGATGAGATCCCAGCTCAAGACGCGCCTCATCGTCGCAGCCCTCGGCCCCAAGATGTGCCGGGTCGCGGGCGAGATCGCCGACGGCGTGCTCTTCAACTGGCTGACCCCCGAGCACGCGCGGCTGTCCGCAGGCTGGGTGCGTGAGGGTGCCAAGGCGGCGGGGCGGAAGGCGCCCACGCTCTACGCCTATGTCCGCCTCGCGCTGGGACCCAAGGCGATCGAGAAGCTCGCGGAGGAAGGTGGCCGCTACGCGGCGATCCCGGCCTACGGCGCGCACTTCGAGCGCATGGGCGTCAAGCCGGTCGAGACGTGCATAGCCGCGCAGAACGCGAGCGAGGTTCCGGCTGCGCTCGCGAAGTGGCAGGGCGCCGTGGACGAGGTCGTGCTGCGCGCCATCACGGCGCAGGACACGGTCGAAGAGAACACGGCGCTCCTGCGCGCGGCGAAGCCCGGCTAGGCTTCAGCTGACCTGGAAGCGCTTGATCGCGGCCTGGTCGAACGCCAGGCCGAGGCCGGGCTTCTTCGGCACCACGAGCCGGCCGCCCTCCATGGCGGGCGCTTCCTCGTAGAGCCTGAGCGTCCACGGCATGTACTCGACCGTCAGGCCGTTGGGGATGGCCGCCACCAAGTGGAGGTGGATCTCCGGGATGAGGTGGCTGACCACGGGCACGTTGAAGGCCTCGGCCATGCCCGCGATCTTCATCCACTGCGTGATGCCGCCGGCGCGCAGGAGGTCGATCATCACGATGTCGACGGAGCGCGCCTCCAGCAGGTGACGGAACGGCACGATGCCGTAGTGGTACTCGCCGGCGGCGATGGGAGTGACGAGGGCATCGGCGATGCGCGCGAGGCCCGGGTAGTCGTCGTGGGCCGTCGGGTCTTCCAGCCAGAAGAGGTGATAGTCCGCGATCCGGTTCCCCACGTCGATGGCGTGGTGCACGCTCCAGAGCTGGTTGATGTCGCACATGAGGTCGATGTCCGGCCCGATCGACTCGCGCATGACGCGCACGCGCTCGACGGACGCCGCCACCGTCGGCTCGCTTCCGCACTGCATCTTCATCTGCCTGAAGCCCATGTCCACGAGCCGCGGTCCCGCCTTGGCCAGATAGTCGACCGGATGCTGTCGCATGAGGGCGCCGCTGGCGTAGGTCGGCACGCGATCGCGCAGATCACCGAGGAGCGCGCACACGGACTTGCCCGCGGCCTTGCCCTTGAGATCCCAGCACGCGATGTCCACGGCGGAGAGCGCGAGCGAGAAGATGCCGCCGGGGCCCGAGCTGCCCGCCGCGCGCCGGAGCTTCGAGGCGATCGCTTCCGTGTTCGACGGGTCGTCGCCGATCGTGAGCCCGGCGAGCGTGTCCACGGCGCTCCTGAGCGCAGGCGCCAGGGCGGCGCCGAAGAAGGTCAGGCCGATGCCCACCAGCCCCTGGTCGGTGCCGAGCTCGAGCGTGACGAACTCGCGCGTGTCTTTGGGCGCCGGCAGGCCCACGACGAGCGGGTTGTCGGCGGGCGTGCTGAGGATCCGCGTCGTGACGTGCGTGATCTTCATCGGAGATCCAGGAACTCTCCGAGCGCGGACAGGACCGCTTCGGGGTTGTCCTCGTGGAGCGTGTGCACCGCCCGCGGGATCTCGACGAAGCGGCCGTTGGGCAGCTCCTTGGCCATCCGCTCCGCGACGTCGCGGTCGAGAATGGGACTCGACTCGCCGCGCAGCACGAGCGTCGGCGGCGTGATGGTCTTGAGCAGCGCCCACCAGTCGAGATCGAGCTGGGAGCGCCGCTCCTTGACGCTCGGGTGCCACTTCCACACGATGGCGCCGTCGGGGCGCTGCTTGAGGCTGTGCGAGGCGACCCAGCGGTAGTAGTGGATGCCCGGATACGGATTGCCGCGGTAGAGATGCTGGGCCGCCTGTTCGATGCTCTCCCACGTGTCGGGCTCGGGAGGCCCGGAGGACGGCTGTGCGGCACGCTTGCTGATCTCCGGACCGATGTCCACGACGACGAGCTTCTGGACCTTGTCCGGCCGCTTGGCGGTGTAGTACATCGCGTTGCGCCCGCCCATCGACAGCCCGACGAGGACGAACGACTGCAAGCCGAGCTGGTCCACGATCCCGGAGATGTCGTCGAAGGCCACCGCGGGGTTGTAGACCTCAGCCGGGTCGCTGTCGCCGTGGCCGCGCTGGTCCACCGCGTACACATGGAAGCGCGGCTGGAGCGCGATGCTGAGCGTGTCCCACGCGTGCGCGTTGCCCGTGAAGCCGTGGAGAAGCACGAGCGGCGTACGTCCTTCGCCGCCCCAGTCGAGGACGTGGAGCTTCAGGCCGTTGACGACGATATGGCGGTCGACGGGACGGAGGAGATTCATGCGGGCCGCATGATAGCAGGCCGGATCATCGAAGGCCAGACACCGAAGGAGTCGGCCGGCCTCCATCGCTTGACGCGGGCGGGCCGTCGGGGCAGTATCTGGCGCCATGGACATCGGCTGCCACCTTCCGACGCAGGGCCCCTTGGCCACGGGCGAGGCGTTGACGACCTTCGCGCGCGAAGCCGAGAAGCGCGGCGTCGCCTCGCTCTGGGTCAGCGATCACGTCGTCTTCCCGCGAAAAGCCACCGGTAATTACCCCGGCGGGCGCTTCCCGCATCCGCCGGACAAGCCGTACCTCGAGGCCGTCGTCGCGCTGTCGGCCGCCGCCGCCTGCACGACGCGCGCGCGCCTCGGCGCCTCGGTCTTCATCCTGGGACACCGCCATCCCGTCCTCATGGCCAAGATGTTGACC
>JBKPBU010000143.1:0-1195 GCA_046727015.1 Candidatus Methylomirabilota bacterium
AGACAGGCACTCGTGAATGATGCGGGCTAGCGGGTGAGCCGTCGGACATAGACGAGCGCCGCGCCCATCGCCAGGAGGTAGGAGACGACGCCCAGGGCCGAGGCCGTCTCGAAGTCGCCGTGCTGGCCGAACCGGTAGTAGACGTCGATCATGAGCATCTGCCCGCCGCTGCCGCGACCGAGCATGAGCGGAATCGAGAACGAGGCGAGCATGGAGGAGAAGATCAGCACGGCGCTCACGGCGAGCGCCGGCGCCGCCATGGGCACCAGGATATCGCGCGTCACGCGCGCGGTGCCGCTGCCGAGCTGGCGGGCGGCCTCGAGGAAGTTCTCGTCCACGCCGCGAAACGCCCCCAGCAACAGGAGCGCGGTCAGGCCGAGGTGCTTCCAGGCCAGGGCGACGGCGATCCCGGCCCACGAAGGCGCGAAGCCGGGGAGGTACGGGCTCCAGACAACACGGAGCGCATGACCCACGACCACGAACGGCACGAACAGCGGCACCTTCAGCAGGAACTCGACGGGGCCAAAGGCCCGCGCGCGCAGCCATCCGCAGAGCGGGATGGCCGCGGCGAAGGTCAAGACCGACCCCGCGGCCGCGACGCCCAGCGTGTAGAGCACGTCACCGGCGTAGAGCCGCCAGACCGTCCCGTAGTTCGCGAGCGTCCACTGGCCGTCGCGCGAGAAGCTCGCGACGAGCGAGACGCCCACCGGCCACACGAACACGCCCCCGAGGATGGCCAGGGGCGGACTGCACGCGATGGCCCAGAAGACGCGCTCGCCCTTTGTTATCGGACGATCTCCTCGTAGGCCAGCGTGATCATGTCGTGGTACTCCTTGAGCGGCATCTGGCGCGAGTAGCGCGCGAGGTCCTGGGACGACACGCCCTTGAAGAGCAGCTCGCGGCTCTTGGCGCTGATGAGCGGCAGCACCTTGTCCGGATCCACGCCGGGGTACCAGCCGAAGCGCTCCACGATGGCCCGCGCCTGGACCTCGGGCGTGGCGACGTAGTCGATGTAGCGCGCGGCGAGGTCACGGCTGGCCGCTTCGCGCGGCACCACCAGGTAGAGCGGGTAGATCGGCAGGCCGGGCGCGGGCAAGGTCGGCGTCACGGCCTGATCCATGCGCCCCTCGTTCTTCCAGGCCACCAGCTGATCGATCCAGACCACACCCATCCAGATCTCGCCGCGGTTGAGCGC
>JBKPBU010000144.1:0-3439 GCA_046727015.1 Candidatus Methylomirabilota bacterium
ACGCGCTCGATCGGGGCCGACGTGCGCGTCATCGCCGCGACGCACCAGGACCTCGAGGCAATGGCGGCGGAGGGCAGGTTCCGCTCCGATCTCTTCTACCGGCTGCAGGGCGTGCGTCTCGTCATGCCGCCGCTGCGCGAGCGCATCGACGATCTGCCGCTCCTGGTGACGCATCTCCTCGAGCGGGCCGCGCAGCGCCTGTGGCGCCAGCCCGCTACCGTCTCCACCGAGGGGCTCCGCTGCCTCTGGACCTACCCGTGGCCCGGCAATATCCGCGAGCTCCAGCACGTGCTCGAGGGCGCCATGGTCCTTTCGGACGGCGTCGTCCTGCCCGAGCATCTGCCGCCGGCCGTCCAGCGCGGTTCCAAAGCCGGAGCGGCGGGCGAGGCGTCACCCGCCGTGACGGGATCCCTCGACGAGGCGCTCGAGGACTGGGAGCGGCGCGCCATCCTGGACGCACTGCAGAAGGCCCACGGTGTTCAGGCCCGGGCCGCCAAGATCCTCGGCATCACCGAGCGCAGCCTCTGGTATCGGGTCAAGAAGCTCAAGATCCAGGTACGGATCAGCGGGGAAAGCCCCGACCACGCATGAGCTCTCTGCCCGCCGCCGCCGGAGGCCGGCCCACGAGCCGGGTACGCAAGGCCGTCTTCCCCGCCGCGGGGCTCGGCACGCGCTTCCTGCCGGCGACGAAAGCCCAGCCGAAGGAGATGCTGCCCCTCGTCGACAAGCCCACCATCCAGTACGTGGTGGAGGAGGCGGTGGCCTCGGGGCTCGACGAGATCATCCTCGTCACGGGCCGCAACAAGCGCGCCATCGAGGATCACTTCGACGCGGCCTTCGAGCTCGAGTACTACCTGCAGGATCGGGGCAAGCTCGAGGAGCTGGCCCAGATCAAGACCATCTCGGAGATGGCCTCCGTCTCCTACGTGCGCCAGAAGGAGCCACTCGGCCTCGGCCACGCCATCCTCTGCGCGCACCCGCTCGTCGGCGACGAGCCCTTCGGGGTCTTCCTCGGCGACGACATCATCGTCTCGAGGGTGCCGTGCATGCGGCAGCTGCTCGACGTCTTCGAGCGGCACGGCGGCCCGGTGCTGGCCGTGATGCGCATTCCCAGGGAGGAGATCGGTCGCTATGGCGTCATCGTGCCCCGGGGCCTCGGCGGCAACGTGTTCGAGGTACTGGACCTTGTCGAGAAGCCGGATCCCCAGGATGCGCCGTCCGACCTGGCCATCATCGGCCGCTACGTCCTCACGCCCGACCTCTTCCCGATTCTCGCCGAGACCTCGCCCGATTCCCGCGGCGAGATCCAGCTGACCAACGGACTGAGAACCCTTCGCGGGCGCCGTCCCATCTACGCCGTCGAATTCGAGGGGCGTCGTCACGACACGGGCGAGAAGTTGGGCTTCCTCAAGGCGACGGTCGAGTTCGCACTCTCGCGCCCCGATCTGGCCGACGCCTTCCGTGCCTACCTCAAGAGCCTGGACCTCTAGCCGGAACTCCTTGTAGGGCGGGGATTTGCGGCCCCCGGCGCGATCCCACGCGTTGACTTCAGGGAGCGTTTCTGGGACAATCCGCCCACTTGAGGGCGGGTCGCACTCGCCTTCCATGAGCATGGCGAACCAGCCGAAGCGCGCCTTCCACACCGCATCCGAGCCCGAGATCAAAGCGGGCCAGGTGTCGGACGTCTACTTCCAGCGGACCATCCAGATCCTCAAGGCCAAGCGCCTCACCAAGCGCGTCAAGGCGGAGATCCGGCTGAAGAGCTTTCCCCAGGCGGACTGGAGCTTCGGCATCCTGGCCGGTATCGAGGAGGCGGCCGCGCTGCTCGAGGGGCTGCCGGTCGACGTGTGGGCGATGGACGAGGGGACCGTCTTCGGTCCGCACGAGCCCGTGCTGGTCATCGAGGGCACGTACGTCGAATGGGCGGAGTACGAGACGGCGCTCCTGGGCCTGCTCTGCCAGGCCTCGGGCATCGCCACCAAGGCCGCGCGCTGCAAGCGCGCCGCCGGCGACCGCGCGGTCATCTCGTTCGGGGCGCGGCGCATGCATCCCGCCCTTGCGCCCATGATCGAGCGCAACGCCTTCGTCGGCGGCTGCGACGGTGTGGCGGTGACCAAGGCCGCCGAGCTGATCGACGCCGACCCTACCGGCACCATTCCCCACGCCCTCGTGCTGATGTTCGGTGACACGGTCGAGGCCCTGAAGGCGTTCCACGAGGTGATCGATCCCAAGGTCAGGCGCGTCGCCCTCATCGACACCCTGCAGGACGAGAAGTTCGAGGCGATCCGCGTGGCCGAGGCGCTCGGCAAGGACCTGTACGCGGTGCGGCTCGACACCCCGTCGTCCCGCCGTGGCGACTTCTTCCGCATCCTCGAGGAGGTCCGCTGGGAGCTCGACATCCGCGGCTTCGAGCACGTCAAGATCCTCGCTTCGGGCGGCATCGACGAATACGAGATCCTCAAGCTCAACCCGCTCGTCGACGGCTACGGCGTGGGCACCTCCATCGCCAACGCGCCCGTCCTGTCCTTCGCGCTCGACATCATGGAGATCGAGGGCCGGCCCATGGCCAAGCGCGGCAAGCGCTCCGGCAGCAAGCAGGTGTGGCGCCTGCCCGGCATGGTGACGAACGTGGTGCTGTCCGCCGCCAAGGCGGCACCGGTGGATGCCGAGGGCCGGCCGGCGGAGGCGCTCCTCAAGCCGCTGATCGGCCGGGGGAAGATCGTGCGCGACCTCCCGCCGCCGCGCACGCTGCGCGAGTACGTTCTCGAGCAGATGTCGCGCATCGATCTCGCCCCGGCGCGCGAGCACGGGCTGCGCGGCGACTACTAGGTCATGGGATGGGCGCGCTCGACGAGATCCTCGCGAACAAGCGGGAGGAGCTCCGGCGGCTTCGCGGGACGCAGCCGCAGGCCGGGCTAGAGGCCTCCTGCCGTGGGCTCGGTCCCGCGCGGGAGTTCGAGTCGGCGCTGAGGGCCTCGTCTCCGGGCGGCGTCCGTCTCATCGCGGAGGTCAAGAAGGCTTCGCCCTCCCGGGGCACACTCAACGCCACCCTCGATCCAGCGGCACAGGCGCGTGTCTACGCGCGGGCCGGCGCGGCGGTGGTTTCCGTGCTCACCGACGAGAAATACTTTCGAGGCGCTCTCGGCGACCTCGTCGCGGTGCGCGCGGCAGTGGACGTGCCGCTCCTCCGGAAAGACTTCATCCTCGACGACTACCAGCTCTGGGAGTCGCGCGCCGCGGGCGCCGACGCCGTGCTGCTGATCGTGGCGGCCCTCGATGATGCCAGGCTCCGCGACCTCCACCACGCGGCCAAGGGCATCGGCCTGGCCACCCTGGTCGAAGTGCACACGGCGGGCGAGCTCGACCGGGCGGTGGCCCTCGGCGCCCCCGTCATCGGCGTCAACAACCGCGACCTCCAGACGCTCGAGACGAGCCTCGA
>JBKPBU010000145.1:0-2151 GCA_046727015.1 Candidatus Methylomirabilota bacterium
CCCCAGCCGAGCGCTTCGGAGAAGAGATAGGCGGCCCACTCGCGCCGGTAGAGGCCCGGCGGGAAATCCCACAGCGGCCGCTCGCCCTGCTCGGGCTTGTAGATGGCGCGCACGCAGGCGCCGTCGAGCTCCACCTCCGTCAGCAGGGTCACGTTGCTGGCCCAGGGCATGCGGCCCTTGACGGTGACGGTGCCGCGGCTCAGAAGATCGAGCGCCTCAGTGGACAACATGGCCGTTACTGCGCGGGCAGACGTGGCCGGCGGGGTCCATGGGGCCGCTGCACACGGGGCAGTTGGGACGGCTGCCCTTCATCAGCTCCTTCGCACGCTCGGCGAAGGCCTGTGCCTGCTCGCGCGTGATGCGCACGCGCGCGGAGGCCGGCTCCTCGCCCGCGCGCTGGCCTTCCTCTTCCTCCTCGAACAGCTCGTGAGCGTCCACGATGATGCGGTCATGCTCCTCGTCGTAGCCCACGCCCATGGTGGCCACGATCCACGCGGGCTCGGCAAAGGGCAGCAGGCCCATCTCGGTGGGCACCGTGCCCTTGGGTGCGCCCAGCTTGGTGATGAGGCCGCTGAGATACTCGCCCAGCGCGCGCACCTGCTCCTTCTCGCACTTGAGCGTAATGAGCTGGCCCTTCTCGCGTGCCTGCAGAAAGAAGACGCGCTCGCCCGGCTTGCCGACGGCGCCGGCGGTGAAGAAGTCGGGCTCCTCGAACTCGAAGGACTGGCTCACTTGATCCCCAGCGCGGCGAGGTCGCCGTCCATGGAGTTGACGGTCAGGACGGCGGCGCCCGAAGGGCTGTAGGCGATGGCGCTGATGGAGGCCGTGCCGATCATGATGCGCTGGAAGAGGTCCAGCGGCGTGCCGAGGGCGTGCGCCACGGCGGCCTTGATCGGATCGGCGTGCGAGACAGCGACCACGATCCTGCCCGCGTGGCGGGCCACCATGCGCGCGATGGCGCCCGTGATGCGCGTCTGCATCTCGGTGAAGGACTCGCCGTCCGGGAATCGAAAGCCGCTTGGGTGCTGCTGGACGGCCTTCCACTCGGGCTTGTTCCCGGCGTCCTTCAGCGCCATGCCCGTCCACTTGCCGATGTCCAGCTCCAGGAGACCCCGCTCGATGCGCACGGCCATGTTGCGCGCCTTGGCGATGATCTGCGCGGTTTCGCGCGCGCGCTCGAGCGGGGAGGAGTAGATGGCGACCACCTTGGCGATCTTGGCGATGCGCGCAGCGGCGCACTCGGCCTGGCGGCGGCCCTCGTCGGAGAGGTGAAGGCCTCGCGCTCGGCCGGGCAGCTTTACGCCCGTCGTCGGCGTGAGGCCGTGGCGGACGAGCAGGACCACCGTGGACGGCGTGGGCTTCTTGTCCTTCATGGTCGGGCGTCCCCCTCACCCTGCCCTCTCCCCCGAGACGGGGGAGAGGGTGCCCAAGCCTCCCTCTCCCTCTTGAGGGAGAGGGCCGGGGTGAGGGTGAAGAGTCTGCCCGCTATCCGTCCTAACCACGCTTACGGGCTTCCTGGAGGGCCTGCCAGATGCGCGCGGGGGTGGCGGGCGCCTCGTGGAGCATCACGCCGAATTCGGCCAGCGCGTCTTCGACCGCGTTGACGATGGCCGCCGCGCCCGGGATGGCGCCGCTCTCGCCCACGCCCTTGACGCCCAGCGGGTTGATGACCGAGCGGTGCTCGGTGAGCGCCACGGGCAGCCAGGGCACGTCGTCGGCCTTGGGGATGCAGTAGTCCATGAAGGTGCCGGTCAGGAGCTGGCCGCCCTCGTCGTAGACCAGCTCTTCGAGGAGACCGGCCGCGAGGCCTTGGACGGCGCCGCCCTGGAGCTGGCCCTCGACGATCGCAGGATTGATGGCGCGGCCCGGATCGTGGACTACGGCATAGGCCACCAGCCGCACGCGGCAGGACTCGACGTCCACGTCCACCACGGCAGCCTGCGTGCCGAAGGCCCACGTGACCGTGGCGGGATAGAAGTAGGTGCAGGCGTTGAGGCCGGGCTCGCCCGCAGGTTTGAGGGCTTTGGACTTGACGGCGACCAGCGCGAGGCGCCCGAGTGGCACGCTCCGGTTCGGCACGCCGGTGACGAAGGCCTCGCCGCGCTCGATGCGGATGTCCTCGGGCGCCGCCTCCAGCAGCTCGGCCGCCAC
>JBKPBU010000146.1:0-4043 GCA_046727015.1 Candidatus Methylomirabilota bacterium
CGCCGCGAAGATCATCTGGGGCACGCCGTCGCGCTTCAATCCGTCGAAGAACTGCGGGCCGACACTGTAGCCCACGAGGAAGAGGAAGATCAGGAAGCACGTCGCCCGCACGTTTGCCGAGATGGTGATGTTCAACTGCCCAACGAGGACGCCCATGAGCAGCGTCCCGGTGACCGAGCCCAGGCTGAAGGACCCGAGCTTGAGGCTGCCCAGCCAGTAGCCAAGGGCCAAGGCGAGAAAGATGGAAATTTCCGGATACTGCTGCAGGGTGTCGATGAGCCAGTCCACCAGATGCCCTCCTCAGGGCTGATTCGCACACACGTGCGCGGAGGGCTACGGATGCGAGGACTGGGCGCGCTCGTGAGACTCGCCGGAAGAGCAATTTCTCTGCCAGGGCGACTGAGGGAAGGCCGTCGCATAACCTCGGAAAAAGCTTGCGGAAGTCGCGGCGTCGAGTGGAGCCGGTGGCCGCGCACCGTCAGCGAGGCGATCGGTGTCACTGACACTGCGTCACTCGGCAGACAGACCCGTGAACAGAGAAATGCCGAATGAACTTCCTTGAATGATCTACAGGGGAAAACGATCGTCGGTGTCGGAGATGTTTCCAGTTTTGATTTGCACCGCTTCCGCGGCCGCCTTACCTGGATCCTTTGTCTTCGCGCGGCTCTCCATGGCGCGACTTCGCCAGGATCATCGGTTTTCGAAGATCCGGGGCCGTGTGCCCATCGCCCAGCCGGCCCGCACCGCGCCAGCCTCGCGCACCGGTCGCAGCAGGGCGAACATCCAGATGAGCCCGATGTACGCGGCCGAGAGCGCATGGAGGCCCACCGCTCCGGCCAGCCGCAGCGCGCCTGCCTCCAGGAACGGGATCGTGACGACGGTGATAGCGAGTGCCGCCCAGCCCAGCCCCGCGAAGCGACGCAATGCCGCGGCCGCGACCAGTGCCGCGGTGAAGCCGGCGAGGCCCTGCTCCACCTGCCACAACGGTGATCCGGCGAGATAGCCGATCCCCACGGCAGCGACCGACGCCGCTACCATCAAGAGGCCGAGCCGGCGATCGGCAAGCGAAGCAGCCACGGCGAGCGCGACACCCACGGCGGCGTCGGGGAGAAAGAAGATCTGTCCCACCCCTCGCAAGCCGCCGAGCAGGACCAGCAGGAACGGAGAGGCGGGGGCAGCCGGCACGAGGGCGAGGGCGGCGGCCTGTGTCCATGGAAACGTGAGCAGCGCGCTCCACAATAGCCAGAAGGCCGGCACGTACGGACCGATCACGAGGGGCACGTCCCAGGTGGCGAGCACGCGGTGCATCACGATGGAGAGCGCGGCGACGAGTGGTCCACCCAGCAGAAGCGACACCGCGAGGCCGGGCCCTACGGCAAAGAAGGTGGCGCAGGCGAGGCCCAGAAACCACCCGTTCAGCTCGGCGAGCCCCGTGTCGAGGAATGCGCGCGACGCGCCCAGGCGCTGGGCCGTGAGGCGGGCGAGCACGCTCGCGAGCGTTCCCGCGATCGCGAGCCGGGGTGTGGCGACGGCCAGCACGACGACGCTGACAAGCCCTACCCATGGATCGTAGACGAAGAAGGTCTGACCGATCGAGGCGAGCTGCCGCTCGGCAAGCCGACGCGCTCGCCCCAAGAACGGCTTAGCCACCGAGAGCCGTCTCCGTCCACTGACCATTGACGAGCACGTGCGCGCCCCATTTGAGCGCCACTGGGATCTCGGCGCGGATCGCTACATGCGCGCCGTGGCCAGCCTGCGCCGCCGGCTCGATCCAGTTGCCGTCCATCGGGTCGTATATCCGCGCCTCGTCCGCCCCCACGCGTACTATGCATACTTCGTGGTACACGACGCGCGCGCCGATCCAGTCGAAGGCGTCGGGCATCGAGGCCCACTTGCGACGCCAGTGCGTGATCCTCTCCTCGGTACAGCCGCGCACGAGCTGCCCTGAGTGCGCCTCGATGCCCTTGGCACGGAAGAGCTCCAGGGCAAAGGCGCCGAAGACGCCGCAGTCGATCGCCTCTGCCTTGACGGCCTCGCACCACGCGATCGGCCAGCGGGTTGGCCCCCACGCCCACCGGCGGGTGAGCCAGCGCGGCCCGGCAAACGCGAGCCCATCCGTGCAGGAGAAATCATAGGAACGCCCCATCGCGATCATCCAGGCGCGCGCCCGATCGCAGCACGGGCCGTGATGAGCGAGCACCGACCCTGAGACGTGCCGCCATTCTCTGCGCTCAAGGGTATCCGCCACGGCCGAATGCATAGCTCATGCTCCTTTCATAGGCGCCCGCATCGCACACGACCAGCCGATCGCCGATGCTCAGGTTGTCCGGCAGATCCAGGCCGGGGGAGAGAACGTCATCCTCCATGCAGATGCGGCCGAGGACGCGTACCGGGCCACGGGCCACCGGCACCACGCGATGGTTGGCGATGCGAAAAAAACGATGGGGATACACGGCGACGAGAGGCAGCTCGGCGATGCAGGCATCCACGACGACCTCGTGCAGCGTGCCCTGATGGCGGCGCACGTCCAGCACGCTCGTGACGATGGCCATGGTGGCTTGCGTGAGCGCGCGCCCGGGCTCGATGTAGACCTCGGCGAGGGAGGGCAGGTGCTTCCGGGCGAAGCGGACGATCTCCGGGAAGGGCAGGTGCGCCAGGTCGTCCGGATGGTAGCCGCCGCCCAGGTCGAGGGCACGCACCCGCCGGCCGGTGGCGGCCTCGATCGCCGCCCCCCACACCACGGCCGATTCCGCGATGTCGCGCCAGTGCCCGACGCCGATCATCGTGCTGGCCATGTGCACGTGGATACCAAAGTGCCGATCCGCGGGCAGCGCGGCCACCACGGTGCAGAGCCGCTCGAAGGCGGCCGGCTCGTCGACCGGCACGCCGAAGCGCGAGCGAAACCCCGGAATGCGGAGCCGCACCCCCCACAGCCGGTCCGAGCGGCCGGAGGCGGCGAGGCGCTGAAGCTCTTCGACCGAATCGCAAAAGACGGCGCGCAGGCCGTCCACGGCACGCTCGGACGCCGGCCACCACTTGCCGGGGCCATTCAGCACGATCGCGTCGGGGAGCCAGCCCGTCTCCAGCGCGCGCCGCACCTCGAGCAGGCTGATGCACTCGGCCAGCATGCCGGCCATGCGCGCGCGCGTCAGATATTCGGCATCCGGGCTCGTCTTCAGGCTGTAGGCGTAGCGCAGCGGAATGCCTTCGACCGGCGCGCCTGCCTCCAGGCGGGCAAAGGTCGCCTCCGCGGTGCGTCGGAGAAAGAGGCGACGTGGCGTCTCGACGACATCGGCCATTTCGCGGAGGTCGATCTCGGTCTCCGGCGAGAGCGTGGGGGGCGCGGGACTCGGGGCGTCACTCAGGACGAGCTTCGGCACTATCGCCGAGAGAGAGGCGCCGTACTTGCCGTGGATGCCGAGCTGTCCGTGCTCGGGCTCGGCGGGAAGGGGCAGCGGTAGATCGGCCCGGGCCGGCACTTCGGTGACGACCCGGGTGAACTCCGGATTCTTCGAGCGCACGCGCGGGCCGTCAGGAAGGCCGAGCGCGCGGCGCACGAGGGCGGCCGGCAAATTCCGCCCGGCCAGCGTGGCGCCGTGGACCCACGCGGGGAAGCGCGGGTTCCATTCGAGCAGCCACAGCCGGCCATCGATGTCGCGCAGCAGCTCGATCTCGGCGCCTCCCGTCCACCCGATCGCGCGCACGGCCGCCTCGATCGGGCCGAGCAGATCGGCCGGCACTTCGCCCACGTGGCCCGCCCAGGTCTTGCCGTCAGGAGTCGTGATGCGCTTGCGCATGTAGATCGCATCGGCAAGCCGCCCGTCGAAAGCGGCGAGGCACACCGACTCCTCGTAGCCGCGCACATGAGCCTGTACCGAGACGCGATCGGTCTGCCAGCCGTCCTTCATCCGGGCGCGCACCTCTTCGAGGTGGCGCCAGTCCCCGACGGCCACGGCGTCATGGTAGGGACCCTTGATCCACACCCGCCAGGAATGCGCGCGGCAGAAGGCGTGGATCGCTTCGTCCGGCGCCGACACATCGAG
>JBKPBU010000147.1:0-4275 GCA_046727015.1 Candidatus Methylomirabilota bacterium
CGCTCATCCTCCGTGAGGCGATGGGCCTCGCCGGCAATTCCCAGCACGGTCACGCCGTTGAGCCCGGTGGCCAGCGCCGATTCGACCAGGCGGGGGAGACCGCTACTGTCGAGGTCGCCGCCGTCCGCGAACGGCGTCGCCATGACGTGGAAGATCCCCGACCATTCGATCATTGGACAGAACTTGCGGAGAGCCGGGTCGAGCGGACCGGCGTCACGCGCGCACTTGGCACGCGACCCAGTGACCCGGCGAGATCTGCTTCAGCACCTGCTCGTTCTCCGAGCAGGAGGGCACGCGGATGGGGCAGCGCGTGTGGAAGCGACAGCCGGAAGGAGGCTTGATCGGGCTCGGCACGTCGCCCTCCAGCAAGATGCGCTTGCGCTTGATCGAAGGGTCGGGGATCGGCACCGCGGAGAGGAGCGCCTCGGTGTACGGGTGCTTGGGGTTGTTGTAGAGCTCCTTGGCCGGCGCGATCTCGACGATCTTGCCCAGGTACATGACGGCCACGCGCGTCGAGATGTGCTCGACCACCGACAGGTCGTGGGCGATGAACAGATACGTCAGGTTGAACTGCTTCTGCAGGTCCTCCAGGAGGTTGATGACCTGGGCCTGGATCGAGACGTCGAGGGCGGAGACCGGCTCGTCGGCGACGATGAGCTTGGGGCTCACGGCGAGCGCCCGGGCGATGCCGATGCGCTGCCGCTGGCCGCCCGAGAACTCGTGCGGATAGCGGCGCAGGTGGTCGGAGCTCAGGCCGACCGTCTCGAGGAGGTGGATGACGCGCTCCTCACGCTCCTTGCGCGTCTTCGCGAGCTTGTGGATCACGATGGCCTCGCCGATGATCGAGCCCACCGTCATGCGCGGGTTGAGCGAGGCGTAGGGGTCCTGGAAGATGATCTGCATGTCGCGCCGCAGGTGCCGGAGCGACCGCTTGTCCAGCGCCGTGACATCCTGCCCCTCGAAGGTCACCTCGCCGGACGTCGGCTCGATGAGGCGGAGGATGCAGCGCCCCGTGGTCGACTTGCCGCATCCGGACTCGCCCACCAGGCCCAGCGTCTCGCCTTTCTCGATCGTGAACGACACGTCGTCCACCGCGTGGACGCGCGCGACCTCCCGGGAAAACAGCCCGCCGCGAATGGGGAAGTACTTCTTGAGGTTCCGGACCTGGAGGAGCGCTGTCTCAGCCATGGGTTCCCTCTAGTAAAGCCAGCAGGCGACCTTGTGCCCGGGCTTCACTTCCTTGAGGACGGGATCCTTCTCGGTGCACACGGATTTCACGAACGGGCAGCGCGGCGCGAAGCGGCAGCCGGGGGCGATCTCGCCCCTGAGCGTCGGCACCGTTCCGGGAATCGTCTCCAGCCGGCGTCGCTCCGTCGCCGCCAGGTCGATCCGCGGGATGGAGCGGAGCAGCCCCTGCGTGTAGGGGTGCAGCGGCTCCTTGAAGAGGTCGGCGACCGAGGCCTCCTCGGCCACCTTGGCCGCATACATGACGACCACGCGCTGGGCGGTCTCGGCGATGACGCCCATGTCGTGCGTGATCAGCATGACGGCCATCTTGAGCTTGCTCTTGAGCTCGTTGAGGAGCTCGAGGATCTGAGCCTGGATGGTGACGTCGAGTGCGGTGGTGGGTTCGTCGGCGATGAGGAGCTTCGGGTTGCAGGACAGCGCCATGGCGATCATGATGCGCTGCCGCATGCCGCCCGAGAGCTGGTGCGGGTATTCCTTCACGCGCCGCTCCGCGTTGGGGATGTGCACGAGCTTCAGCATCTCGACCGTCTTGTCCATGGCCGCCCGCCGCCCCAGCCCTTCATGGAGCCTCAGGGCTTCGGCGATCTGCTCGCCGCAGGTGAACACGGGGTTCAGCGAGGTCATCGGCTCCTGGAAGATCATCGAGATCTCTTTGCCGCGGATCTTCCGCATCTGGTTGGCGGGCAGGTCCACGAGGTTGGTGCCGTTGTAGAGGATCTCGCCCTCGACGATCTTGCCCGGGGGCTGGGGGATCAGCTTCATGATGCTGAGCGCGGTCACGGACTTGCCGCAGCCGGACTCGCCCACGATGCCGAGGGTCTCCCCCTTCTCGATGTACAGATCCACGCCGTCCACGGCACGGACGATGCCCTCGTCGGTGAAGAAGTAGGTCTTGAGGTTCTTGACGTCCAGCAGGCGCTCAGCCATGTCGTGTGGGCTCCCGTTACCAGGGCTTCGTGATCTCGCGGAACGCGTCGAGGGCGCGGTCGATGTCTTCCCGGTCCACGTCCTTGTGGGTCACGCACCGGATGGCCCCGGGCCCGATCTGGTGGATCTTGACCTTGCGGGCCAGGCAGCCGGCGGTAAGCTCGGCCGACCCGCCCTCGCGGTCCACGTGGAAGATGACGATGTTGGTCTGTACCTTGGCTTGGTCGAGCCGCACGCGGGGCATGCGCGCGAGGCCACCGGCGAGGCGCGTCGCGTTCGCGTGATCCTCGGCGAGCCGGTCGACCATGCTCTCGAGGGCGACCAGCCCGGCCGCGGCGAGGATGCCCACCTGGCGCATGCCGCCACCCAGCATCTTTCTCACGCGGCGCGCCCGCGCCACGAACTCGCGCGAGCCGCAGACGAGAGAGCCGACCGGCGCCGCCAGACCCTTGGACAGGCAGAAGGTGAGGGAGTCGACCGGCCGCGCGAAGTCGGCGACCGGCCGGCCGAGCGCCACTGCGGCGTTGAAGATGCGCGCGCCGTCGAGATGCACGGGGACGCCGTGGGCGCGCGCCGCCGCCGCGACGTCGGCGATCTCCTCGGGCGTGCAGCAGGTGCCGCCGTGGCGGTTGTGCGTATTCTCGAGGCAGACGAGGCCGGTGGCGGGGATGTGGATGTTGCTGGGCCGCACGTTATCGCGGACCTGGGCGGCGGTGAGGAAGCCTCGCTCGGTGGCGAGCGGCAGGGTCTGCACCCCGCCGAAGACGGCGGCGCTCGCGCCTTCGTAGTTGAAGATGTGCGAATCCCGGTCGAGGACGACCTCCTGGCCGTGACGCGTCTGGGCGAGCACGCAAACCAGGTTGCCCTGCGTGCCGGAGGAGACGAAGAGCGCGGCCTCTTTGCCCGTGAGGCGCGCCGCCAGCTCCTCGAGACGACGGACGGTCGGGTCTTCCTCCCAAACGTCGTCGCCGACGTCGGCGCGCGCCATGGCTTCGCGCATCGCCGGTGTCGGCAGCGTCAGCGTGTCGGAGCGGAGATCCACGATGTCGTGCATGGCTAGTTCGAGGCCGCGGTCCGAAGCCGCTGGCTCGCCCGGCGCCCCCACTCGGTGTACGGATACTCGCCCGCCAGCTTCCTGAACATCTGTTGCGCCTCCTCCGTTCGGCCCTCGCGCGCATTGATGTCGGCCAGCCGGTAGAGCGCCTCGGGGACGATCAGGCTGCGCGGATAGTCCTTGAGGACGCCCTCGAGCCGCTGGCGCGCGGCGATGGGGTTGTTCTCGTTTTCGAGATAGTACGCCGCCACCCAGAGCTCTTTCTGGGCGAGGCGGCCCCGGCAGATGTCGATCTTGGCGAGCGCGTCGGAAGCGTAGCGGCTGTCGGGATACTCGCGCACCAGCTTCTTGAACTGATCCATCGCCTTGACGGTCAGGCCCTGGTCCTGCTCCACGGGCTTCATCTGGTCGTAGTAGCTCATGGCCAGGCGGAACTGGACGAGGTCGGCGATCTCGTGGCGCGGGTAGAACGACATGAAGCTCTCGAACTCCTTGATCGCCTTGTCGAAGGTGGCCTCGCGGTAGTAGGCCTCGCCGATGAGGAATCGCGCGCGCGCGGCGTAGTTCGACTGCGGGTGGCGCTCGACGATCTTCTGGAAATTGGCCCGCGCGGCCGTGTAGTTCTTCTTGTTCAGCTCTTGCTCGCCCAGCTGGTAGAGGTCGCCGGCGGGCAGGAGGGCCTGGGGCTTCTGGCGGAACATGTCACCGATGGTCGCGCAGCCCCCCAGAATCACCACGAGTGCGAGCACGCAAGGCACCGCGGCGTGGCGGATCAGTCCATAAGGGCGCGTCTGGAAGGGGTTCTGTGCCAAGAGGTTCAGTCCAATTGGGCCCCAGTTTTACGGGCAGAGTCCGCCAAAGTCAAGGTCGTTGACAGGCCCCAGGGGCCTCAGTATCATCGGCGCCATGCCGTTGCCCACGATGTACCGGGTGAGGCAGTCCTTCCCCCGGGAGCGTCTGGCCGACATCCCGGCCGGGGTGCGGGCTGCCATGGACAAGGCCCGGCTGCCGGTCAAGCGCGGTGACACCGTGGCCGTGGGCGCGGG
>JBKPBU010000148.1:0-1968 GCA_046727015.1 Candidatus Methylomirabilota bacterium
CGAGGCGAATGTGCCGACGCCGAACGGGATGGCGGCGGTGTCTCCGCCGATGACCGTGATCCAGTCGAGCGGAATACCCAGGGCGTCCGCCGCGATCTGGGCAAACGACGTCTCGTGCCCCTGCCCCTGGCTGCAGGCGCCCGTGGCGATGACGGCGCGCCCCGCGGCATCGAGCCTCACCGTCGCGCCCTCGTACGGGCCGATCGCAGTGCCCTCGACGTACCCAGAGATGCCGATGCCGCGGTATATACCTTTGGACCGGAGCTCTGCCTGCTCTGCCCGTAACGCGTCGTAGCCCACCGCCGTGAGCGCGGCCTCCAGCCCCTCTTTGAAATCGCCGCTGTCGTAGACGAGCGGATTGCCGTCGCGGTAGGGCATGTCCAGCTCGTAGGGCATGTCGGCCTGCGTCAGGTAGTTCTTCCGCCGGATCTCGGCCGGGTCCATGCGCAGCTCGCGCGCGAGACGGTCCACGATCCGGTCCATCGCGAACACGGTCTCGGGCCGTCCCGCGCCGCGGTAGGGCGCGTTCGGCGTCTTGTTGGTCACGACCCCGCGGCACTCCACGCGCAGGTTGGGCACGCGGTGGGGGCCCAGGAGGTGCGCGACCGTGTTGTACGGCAGCACGATGCCCCAGCAGTTGTAAGCGCCCAGGTCGAGCCAGATCTTGTCGCGCACCGCCAGCATGGTCCCGTCGCGCCGCGCCGCGATCTCGATGTCGTGCGCCTGGTGGCGCGCGTGGCCGGACGCCATCATGTGCTCGCGCCTGTCCTCCGTCCACTTCACGGGGCGCCGCGCCACCATGGCAGCGACGGGAATGAGCTGGTCCTCCGGGTAGCCACTCGCCTTGGTGCCGAAGCCCCCGCCCACGTCGGGCGCGACGACGCGGATCTTGTGGGGCGGCAGGCCGAACGTCGAGACCAGCCCCTGCTGGACGAAGTGAGGTACCTGCGTGCCGTTCCACGTCGTCAGCGAGCCATCGCGCTGATCCCACTGCGCGACCACGCCGCGTGTCTCGATGGGCATCCCGACGTAACGCTGGATGTCGAACCGCTCGCGCACGGTGACGTCCGCGGAGGCGAAGGCCGCGTCGGCGTCGCCGAAGCCGGTCTCGAAGAAGACCGCGAGGTTATCGCCCCAGTCGGGATAGAGCACGTGCGCTCCGGGCAGGGCGCCGGCGACCATGTCGGTGACGACGGGCAGCGGCTCGTACTCGACCTCGACCAGGTCGCAGGCATCCTCGGCGAGAGCGCGGCTCTCCGCCAGCGCCATGGCCACGATCTCGCCGACGTGGCGCACGCGGTCGCGCGCCATCGCGAGCTGGCCCAGCTGCTTCATCTTCACGTCCACGCGCGCGGCGAGCCCCGGCGGAACGGCGCCGAACAGCGGCAGGGGCTTCATCCAGCGCTCGAGATCGGCGAAGGCGAAGACGTGGGAAACGCCCGCCAGGCAGCGCGCCGCGTCCGTCTTGACCGAAAGGACCCTGGCGTGGCCGTGCGGGCTCCGCACGAAGGCCGCGTGGAGCAGGCGCGGCAGCTTGATGTCGTCGACGTAGCGGCCCTTGCCGCGGAGAAAGCGCGGGTCTTCCGAGCGGCGAACGGAGGCTCCGAAGTACTTGGCGCCCATGGAGACGCCCGACCATACCAACACGCAGCGCACGTGTCTAGCCGCACGGATTCCCCCTCACCCTACCCTCTCCCCCTTTGGGGGCGAGGGAATAGAAGTCTCCCCCTCTCCCTCCTGGGAGGGAGAGGGCAGGGTGAGGGTGGCGATTGCTGTGGGAAGCCTGCTAGTGCTCGTGGGTGGCCGGCATTTCTCCCTTGGCCATGCCGAGATGGTGCGGACCGTGGTGTCCGCCCTGGACGAGAAGGCCCGCGAAGCCCAAGCCGCGAATGCGCGCCACCGTCTTGGCGTCGGCTGGATCGCGGGCGACCACGATCATCCGGACGCCATCCGGGATGGGCTCGACCT
>JBKPBU010000149.1:0-3560 GCA_046727015.1 Candidatus Methylomirabilota bacterium
GCGCGGGTCCACCGGATGGTCGAGCGGCTGGCCGCCCTCGGCATGCCGCTCGAGGCCGACGAGGTCTTCGCGATCGTCAAGGAGGGCTCGGCGGGGCGCCCGCACGTGGCGCAGGTCATGGTCGCGCGCGGCTACGTCAAGACCGTGCGCGAGGCCTTCGACAAGTACCTCGCCTCGGGCAAGCCGGGCCATGTACAGCGGAAGAAGCTCACGCCGGAGGCCGCGGTGCGGATCATCCGGAAGGCGGGCGGCGTGCCGGTCTTCGCGCACCCTGGCCTCGCCGATCGCGACGCGCTCATTCCCGGGCTCATCGCCGCCGGCCTGATGGGCATCGAGTGCTACTACACCGAGCACTCCGCGGCCCAGCGCGCCTCGTACCTCCAGCTCTGCAAGGATCACGACCTGGTCGCCACGGGTGGATCGGACTTCCACGGCCCCAAGGTCCGTGCCGCCACCCTCGGCTCGCCCGCCGTCCCCATGTCCGCCGTCGACGCCCTCCGCGCCAAAGCCGCGTTAGCCCGCTCGGGGTCAGGTCTTACAATCCAACATTTGGATTCGGCAGAGGGGAATGTGTGATTGTAAGACCTGACCCCGATCAGGCGTAGTTGGGGAACATTCGGCGGAAGGTCTCGGGCGGGGTGCGGGGCTTGAAGTAGGGGATTTGGCGCTCGGAGTAGTCGGCGCCGCCGCGGAAGATGATGGACGCGGAGGCGAGGAGGCGGCCCGACGCGGTGGCGAGCGTGCTCTCCGTGCGCCAGAAGGTCTGCTTGCGGTCTACCGACGTCACGTCCGCGAAGCGCCCGGCGGCCACCAGCGTGCCGTCGACGGGCGCTTCGGTGTCGTGGATATCGACGGCGAGACGATTGGTCAGGCCGCCTTGCTTCATCACGAGCGCCCCCAGCCACCACGCGACTTCGTCGAGCAGCACGGGCGCGAGGGCGGGGTGGAGGCGGCCGCCGGGCGCTCGCCACGCCGCGCGCGGGGACAGCCGCGCCCACACGCCCTCGTCGTCGAAGCACAGCGTGGCCTGCAGGCCGAGTGGATTCTGCGCACCACAGGCGAGGCAGTAGTCCGACATGGGCAGCGAAGAGCCGTCGTCTCCGCCGCTCCACGCGTGCGCCGCCGCGAGCGGCGACGGCAGGTCGGCGACGCTGCCGCTCGTCAGCGTGTGGCCGTCGCGGAGAATGGTCAGGCCGAGGGCGCGGTCGCCGCGGTCAACCTGGAGGTCGAGCGCCGTCTCGGTCGGCACCGACGAGGTCAGGCGCCCGTCGACGCGGCGCGGTCCCGGAGCGCGGCCGAGCCGCCCCGCCGCGGCGTCCACGAGCGCGACGAGGCAGCCGCCGTGGACGATGCCGGGCCAGCTCTGCAGGACTCGCGGCGCCTCGAAACGGCCGTGCTCATCGCCCGCGAGCGCGAGGGTGCGATCGAATGCCTGCGCGATGGTGTCCAGCGGCGGGCCTAATTTCCGCGCGTGCTACACTCGTCGGGAATCATGGCGACGCGAGTCATGGTCGCGGCCATTCTACGCCTCGGAGAAAGCGGGCCGCAACGCTCGTGATCCGCGGGCTCGATCTCGTCGCCGGCGGCCCCTTCGCGCGGGCGACCTTCACCAATTTCGTCTTCATGTCGAGCCTCAGCTGTTTCATCCTTCTGCCGCTGTACGTCCAGAGCCTGGGTGGCACGGAGGCCCAGATCGGCCTCGTCCAGGGCGTCTACAGCGCCGCCGGCATCCTGTGCCAGCCCTTGATCGGCCACTGGCTCGATCGTATCGGGCGCCGCTTCTTCATGACGCTCGGCGTGTCCCTGCTCATCGTCTCCTCGGCCGCCTTCCTCGTGACCCATTCCCTGGTTCTGCTCGCCGCGCTCCGCGCCGTCCAGGGGCTTGGCTTCTCCGCCTTCTTCGTCGCGAACTACATGCATGTGATCGACCTCGTGCCAGTGGAGCGGCGGGGCTGGGCCCTCGGCATCTACGGCGTCTCGGGCTTCCTCGGCACCGCGCTGGCGCCGGTGGCGGGGGAGATCATCGTGCGCCGCCTGGGCTTCCCAGCGCTCTTCGTCCTGTCCGTGCAGCTGGCTCTCGTGGCAGCCTGGCTCGTGATCCGTATGCGCGGCATCCTGCCGCCGCGCATGGGCGAGGCGCCGGGGCTCGAGTCGTTGCGCGCGGGCCTCGCGGAAGTCCTGCGCCTCCACATGGCGCTCGCCTTCTTCTTCGGCCTCGGCACCGGAGCGATGTTCACCTTCCTGCCGACATTCGGTGAGGCCCTGGGTGTCCACAGCGTGAGCCTCTTCTACACCGCCTACGCCATCGCGGCGGTGGGGGTTCGCGTGGCGGGCGGCAACCTGATCGACACCCGCGGTCGGCGCGCCATGATCGTTCCCTCCATGTTCGTCTTGACGGCCTCCACCTGCCTTCTCACCGTCCTCGCGTTCCTCGTGCGGCCGCAGACGACCATGCCGGTGGTGCCGTTCCTCTTCCTCGCCGGATTGCTCGCCGGCGCCGCCCACGGCTTTCTCTACCCGGCGTTGGCGGCGCTCTTGATGGACGTGACTCCCGAGGCCCGCCGGGGCGGTGTGGTCGGTATCTTCAGCGCCGTCTTCCTCGTGGGCAATGCGCTGGGATCCATGGTCTTCGGCTACATCGCGCACGGGCTGGGGTATTTCGTCATGTGGACCACGCTGACCGTGCTGCTCGCCGCGGGCTTCGGCCTGTCCTTCCGCCTCCGCGTGGGCCACGCCGTCAGGACGCCCCACGCGGTTTGACTTGGCTCGGTGAGGGTCCGATACTGCTGGCGCGCGTGGGGCCCCGCGCCCCGAAGGAGGGTGGAGATGGCGAAGCTCGCACTGATGCCGCACATCGGACTGCCGTTGCTGATTGCCGGCGCGCTCGTCGCCTCACCCGCGCACCTCCCCGCCCAGACGCCCGCGCCGGCCGGGCCGCAGGAGGCCGGCGTGGTCGGGCTCTTCATCGATGCCCAGAGCCTCCAGCCCACGGTGGTCTTGCGGGGCAAGCGCGACCGCCGGAGCTTCGGCATGGCGATCGGCGCCGCCGAGGCGACCGGCATCGCCTTTCCTCTCGAGAATCGCATCCCGCCGCGCCCGCTGACCCACGACCTCTTCCTCACCCTCTTCGGCCGGCTCAACGTCACGGTCACGCGCGTGGTCATCACGGACCTCAAGGACGGGATCTACTACGCCACCGTCGTCCTCGACGCGGGAGGCAAGGAAATCCAGCTCGACTCGCGCCCATCGGACGCCATCGCGCTCGCGATTCGCGCCAAGGCGCCGGTGCTCGTCGAGGACCGCGTCTTCGACAAGTCCGACCTCCAGCCGGGCCCGGGCTCGGCGCCGCGCATCTAGCCGATGGCTCCGGACCAGATCTCGGGCCCGGGCCCGGCGTCAAGCGGGGCGGATCTCGACAGCCAGCAATGGGCGATCCAGCGCCGCATCGACGACGTCTTTGCGAAGCTTGGGGAAAAGTTCGGCGACCTGACCGGGCGCGTGGTGGTGAAGATCAAGCCGAACACGACCTTCGCCCAGATCGGCGGCCTGCGCGAGGCCAA
>JBKPBU010000150.1:0-2014 GCA_046727015.1 Candidatus Methylomirabilota bacterium
GCGGAAGCTGCGCCGAGCTGGGCGTCGCCTGGATCGCCCGCATCCCTGCCAGCATCGCCAGGATGACGTACGGCACCTTCTCGACCCAGACCCGTTGCCCGCCCCAGCCACGGTCGCCGCCCAGCCGTCGCAGAGGATAGACGTCGAGGACGAGGAGGACGACGGGCAGCGCGACCGTGATGGACTTCGAGAGCAGGGCGCAGACGAAGAGCGCGAGCGAGGTCAGGTACCAGGCGCCGCGGCGGCCGTCCGGGGCCTCGACCATCTTCAGGTAGGCCAGGAGCGTCAGCACGAAGAAAAGTCCGGAGACGACGTCGCGGCGCTCGGTCACCCAGGCGACGGATTCGACACGAAGCGGGTGGACGGCGAAGAGGAGGGCGGAAGCCGCCGCGCCCAGCGTGATGTCGAGCGCGGGGGTCTCGCGCGGCAGCGCGCGCTCGAGCAGCCGGCACGCGAGCGCGTAAAAGGCGACGGCGGTCGCCGCGTGGAAGAGGAGGCTCGTCAGATGGTAGCCACGCGGATCCATCCCCCAGAGCACGTGATCGAGACCGAGGGTGAGCCACGTGAGCGGAATCCAGTGGCCCATGTGAACCGTCGTCGCCATCCAACGGAGCTGGGCGGGGCCCAGTCCTCGGTAGGCCGGGTTATCGAGGAAGTTCACGGGATCGTCCCAGTTGACGAACCCGTTCTGGAGAACCGGAATGAAGGTTGCGAGCGTCAGAGCCGCGACGAGGGTGCCCCACGCAGCGCGCGGCGAGTAGACGCTGCGGTCGCCGCGCTGGTTCTGGTCGGCCGAGGTCAGGGTGTGCGGATGGGAACCAGGTCGACGTGCACGCGCTGGGGCATGGAGCTGTTCGTCACCAGAGTCAGCCTGCGCTCGATGTGGCCGGGCGCGGTGACGCTCACGACATAGGCACGGGAACCGAACACGGCCAGCCCCTTGTTGGCGATCTCCTGGGCCGTGCCGACCAGCGCGCCATTCAGCCTCACCTCGGCGTACAGTGGAAGGGCCTCGATCGTCACGAGCGCGTCGACCGGATCGTCGATGCTGTCCCTTCCGCCCCAGAACGCCGATGCCGGACTGGCCGCCAGGCCGGCCGTCAGCGCTAACAGTGCCATCACGATGCGAAGCTTCATTGTGCCCCTCCCGATTCCGATCTATGGACTGAAGATGCGACCTGACTAGCCTACACGAAAACCCCGATTTCCGGTAGAAGCCAGCTCGAGGGTCTCACGCTTCCGGAGAAGGCCTCCCACGGCGGCGCGCGGCGCTAGCGCACCGTGTCGTTCATGCCGAGCGCGCGCTCGATCGCGACGACGTCGGTGGGCCGCTCGAAGGGCTCGGGCGGCTTCTCGTCACCCCGGCGCGGACGGCCGATGGCCTCGAAGAACTTCTCGAGCCCGGGTGGCGTCACCACCCAGAGCATCACGAGGTCTTCCTCGCCCTCGTTGATGATCTCGTGCTTGACGTCGTAGCCGAGGAAGCACGCGGTGCCCGGCACCAGTGAATGTGTGGCGCCGTCGACCACCACGCGGCCACGGCCGCGGAAGCAGATCTGCAGCTCCACCTGCTCGCCGTGCGAGTGCTCCCGGATGCGTCCGCCCGGCGCGACGCTCTGGAAGCCCAGGGAGAGACCGTCGAAGCCGGTGCTCCCGGGGAAGAGCGCGGGATCGGCGTGGCCGCTGGCGGGCACAGGCTGCCAGTAGGACGGCCCCTCGCCAGGCTGGACGACGACCGCGCGGCCTCGAATCGATTCCTGTAGGCTCATAGGCCTCCCAAGCGTACACAAGATCGCCCGCCGGCGGTAGCCCGGATCCAACCGGGGATCACGGCTTCCGCCCGGAAGCGACCGCGGCCACGCACGGCACGCGGAAGCCGCCCTCGACGGCGTACGGCGCGACGAGCAGGTCGAAGGCCGCGCGGATCTCTCGCTGCACCGCCGGCGCCTGGCCGAGAATGCCGGCCGAGGCCCGCGCGAGGCTGTCGAGACCTCCCTGCCACCACGCGTCGGCG
>JBKPBU010000151.1:0-1834 GCA_046727015.1 Candidatus Methylomirabilota bacterium
CCGCTTGCCTTTGAGCGTCATGTTCGCCTCCGTCTGTCTGCGTTGTGGTGAGCGACTACCAGTGTGTGAGCTACTGCGTGCCACCCGGCGACTTCAGTATGAGGGCGAGGCGCTCGGAATCGCGGTTCACGACGAGTGGCAGCGGCCGTTCGAGAGACGATCCCAGCAACGCCTCGCGGGCGGCCGCCAGGGTCAGCACCGCGCGGCCGTTGACCTCGACGAGCACATCGCCCACCTCGAGCCCCGCCGCCTCCGCGGAGCTCCGCCTCACGACGGCAGCCACGGTGGGCGGGCCGTCCGACAGGCGCGCGGCGCCCCCGTTGTCCTGCGCGTCGGGATCGCGCACGAGGAAACCGAACTCCGCGGCGATGCGGTCCGCGGCGACCGTGTCGGGCATCAGGCCGACCCGCACCGTCACGCGTCGTCGGCCGGCGTCGTCGCGCCTGAGCACGGTCAGCGGCACCGTCTCCCCGGCCGAGGTCGAGGCGACGAGTCGCTGGAGCGTCCGCGTGTCCACCACCGGCCGCTCGCGGAACGCCACCACGAGATCCCCGTTCTTGAGGCCCGAGGCCTCGGCGGGCGTCTCCTTCATCACCTCCACGATCATCACGCCGAACCCCTCTCGCAGCCCGTACTTCTGGGAGATCTCCTCCATCTCCTGCTCCGAGATGTCCCGGATGCGCACGCCGAGCCACCCCCAGGCCTTCGAAGCCGGGTCGGCCGGCGCCGGCAGGAGCAGCAGCAGGAACGCGAGGAGCACCATCGGCTTCATCACCGGTCTCCGCTCAGCTGGGTGTGGAGGTCGTCGAGGGCCTCCGCCAGCTTCGAAAGCCGCCGCTCCACGTCCACCTCTTCGAGCAGCGCCTGCCTCGCGGCCGCCTCGGGAATGATGGCGGAGGCGATCCGGTCGCACACCGCTCCCGGCGCCGCGCCGGCCAGCGCCTTTTCCATCTCGGCCGTCGGGCGATTGACCGCCCGCAGGATGACGAGGCACCGGTCGGTCACGCGCGCCGCGAGGGCGCCCACGCCGTCACGCTCGGCGCCGGTCTCGACGAGCAGGGTGCCGGCGACCATCCGGTAGAGCGTGTCGGCGGGCAGCTCGCGGTCGATGCGGACGCGCGTCTCGCCCTTGAGGAGGATGTTGAAGCGCCCGGTCGCGAGCCGCTCACACTGGACGATGCGCCCGACTCCCGCGATCTCGTAGACGGCGGGCTTGGCGTCGTAGGTCGACTCGTAGCCCGGCTTGAGCCCGACCACCGCCATGCGCTTGTCGCGGGCGAGGCAGTCCATGACCATGGCGCGGTACCGCGCCTCGAAGACGTGGAGCGGCAGCAGCGTGTGGGGGAAGAAGCTCAGGTCGGGCAGCGGAAAGATCGGGAGGAAGATCTTGGCCACCGCGCGGCTCGTGTCAGCCGATGGTCGGCAGCTTCAGCGCCGAGAGGGTTCCCAGACGCTCGGCGACGGCGTCGGCGAGGGCGCGGAACGACGCGGCCTGGGCCGAGTCGGGCAGGCCCACCACGATGGGGACGCCCGCATCGCCGCCTTTTCGCGTGTCGATTTCGAGCGGGATGCGCGCGAGGAGGGGCACGCCGAACTCTTCAGCCACCTTGTCGCCGCCGCCTTCTCCGAAAATGGCGTACTTGGCGCCGGTGTCCGGAGCGACGAAGCAGCTCATGTTCTCGACGATGCCCAGGATGGGGACGTTGAGCTTGCGGAACATGGCGAGCGCCTTGCGGACGTCGAGGAGCGCCACATCCTGGGGCGTGGTCACCATGACGACGCCGCCCAGCGGCACGACCTGGGACAGCGAGAGCTGCGCATCGCCCGTGCCCGG
>JBKPBU010000152.1:0-6831 GCA_046727015.1 Candidatus Methylomirabilota bacterium
GTCGCGGTCGTCGACGACCCGGCGCGCCTTGAACTCCGTTCGGGGCAGGGTGCCGTGGGGCACGAGCTCGACGATCGGATGGACGCCGAGACGCGCCCTCAGGCGCTCGCGCATGAGCGCGCGCAGCGTGTCGAGACGCGCAGGCTCGCCGAGACCGGCCGCGGCCTCCGCCCGCACGAGGAGCTCGTCCATGGTCTCGCGGCGCGAGACGATCACCTGGAACTCGCCGCCGAATCCCTCGATGGCGCGGAGCGTGTCCTCGATGGCGCTCGGATAGACGTTCTCGCCGCGGACGATGATCATGTCGTCGAAGCGGCCGTAGAGCCCGTCGGGCAGGCGCGGGTAGGTGCGCCCGCACGTGCACGGCGCATCCGTCCAGCGCGTGCGGTCGCCCGAGACGAGGCGAATCATGGGCTGCGAGGTGCGCTCGAGGTGCGTATAGACCGGCGTGCCCTCCTCGCCGTAGGGGACGGGCTCGTAGGTCTCGGGGTCGCAGACCTGGGTATATACCACGTCCTGCCAGAGGTGCATGCCGGCGCGGTGCCGGCACTCCCCGTTGGTCATCCATGGCGTCATCTCGGCCATGCTCCCCATGTCCACGCAGATGCCGTCAAACGTGTCCTCGATGAGCCGCCTCGTGGCGGGAATGCCCGCGCCGGGTTCGCCCGAGAAGAAGAGGATGCGCAAGCCGAGGCTTCGCGGATCGATGCCCTCGCGCCGGGCCGTCTCGGCGAAGTGCAGCGCGTAGGAGGGCGTGCCGTAGAACGCGCTCGGCCGAAGCTCTCGCGCCCAGCCGACGGCGGCCAGGGTCTGTCCCGCGGCGCCGGCGCCGAACGGAAAGGCCGTGGCGCCGAGCCGCTCCACACCCGCGAGCGCTCCCCACGAGCCCATGTACAGGCTGAAGAAGGAGCAGATCATCACGCGATCGTCGGGTCGGATCCCGGCGCCCCAGAGGACACGGGCGTGCGCTTCTCCGACGCGCGCCCAGTCATCCCGGCCGATGCCGAACACCGTGGGCCGGCCCGTGGTGCCGCTCGTGCCGTGAATCCGCGCGACGTCGGCCGGCTCGATGCCGAAGTAGTCGCCGAATGGAGGATGCGCGGCCTGCGCCTCGCGTAGCTCGGCCTTCTGGACCACGGGGAAGCTTGAGAGGTCCTCGAGAGTCTTGAGGGTCGCGGCCGACACGCCAGCCTCCTGCCACTTGCGCCGGTAGAACGGGCAGCGCGCCCAGGCGTACGCGATCTGCCTCTGGAGCTTGGCGAAGATCAGCTCGTCGCGGGCGGCGGCGGGGGCGCACTCGACCTCGGGCAGCCAGCACGGCTCATCGGGCGGCGGCACGTATCCCGAGTCGTAGCGGGGCGGCCAGACCGTGAGGTCGATGCCCCGCGTGCGCCGGAGGGTTTCCAGATCGAGAGAGCCCATGGATTCCTGGTGGAGGGGATCGGCGCGGGTCAGCCGGCGGGCTGCGAGGCCGCGAGCCCGCGGACGCGCGAGACAACCTCGTCGGGCGGCGTGTCCTGGAGGATGACATCGGCCACGCCCATGGCGCGGAGCGCCGGCACGTCCTCGTCGGGGACGACCCCGCCCACCACGAGCCGGACGTCATCGGCGCGGGACCGGCGCATCAGCTCGATGATCTTCGGGACGAGGGTCATGTGGGCACCCGAGAGCAGGCTGATGCCGAGGACGTCCACGTCTTCCTGGACCGCGGCGGCCACCACTTCCTCGGGCGTCCTGTGGAGGCCCGTATAGATGACTTCCATCCCGGCGTCGCGCAGGCAGCGCGCCACGACCTTGGCGCCGCGGTCGTGGCCGTCGAGCCCGACCTTGGCGATCAATACGCGAATGGGCCGGCCGGGCATGGGAGGGTGGACGCCGTCGAGGGAAGCGCGGCTACACGCGCGAGGGCCGGGTGGTGCCCACGTCCTCCGCGCGCTGGACGACCGGGCCCGAGGCGCCATTGCCATTGTCCGCCTGTCCCGTGAGTGGCGCGGTCACGGGGTCGAGGGTGCGCGGCGATGTGCCGAGGACCTCGTGGATCTTGAGGGCCAGCGCGTCCGGCGTGAAGGGCTTGGAGAGGAAGGCCATGCCCGCGCCCAGGACGCCGTGGCGGACGATGGCGTCATCGGTATAGCCGGACATGTAGAGCACTTTCATATCCGGACGCAAGGGCTGGAGCCGCTGGGCGAGCTCGCGGCCGCTCATCTGCGGCATGACGACGTCGGTGACCATGAGGTGGATGGGGCCCTGATGGCGCTCGCTGATCTCGAGCGCCTCGACGCCGTGGCGGGCCTCGAGGACATTGTAGCCGTTCATCTCGAGGATCTCCCGGACGACCGCCCGGACGCGCAGGGCGTCCTCGACGAGGAGGATGGTCTCGGTGCGCTGCGGCGCCGTCTCGGACACGACGGCCGGCTCGAGCGGCCTTGCCGCGACTCGAACGGGTTCGGGCTGGACTCGTCCCGGAGGCGGCGCGGCTGGTGCAGCGGGCACCGCACGGGGTATCGGGGGCGCCGCCGCGGGACGGGCCACCGGAGGTGCCGCGGGGGCGACAGTCGCGGGCGCTTCGACCTGGGGCAGGTAGATGCGGAAGGTCGTGCCGCGTCCCAGCTCGGTCTCGACCGTCACCGAGCCGCCGCTCTGCTCCACGATGCCGTAGACCGTGGAGAGTCCGAGACCCGTGCCCTTGCCGGGCTCCTTCGTCGTGAAGAACGGCTCGAAGAGGTGCGCGAGGGTATTCGCGTCCATGCCGGTGCCGCCGTCGCTGACTTCGAGCAAGACGTGGGGCCCGGCGGGCGGGCTCGCGGCTCCCGGCAGCGGCGGCGCTTCGCCGGCGCGGACGTTGGCGGTGCGGATGATCAGCCGCCCACCGTCCGGCATGGCATCGCGGGCATTGACGGCCAGGTTCATGATGACCTGCTCGATCTGGCCCGGGTCGGCCTTGACGCTCCCGAGCGCGCTCTCGGGCACCGTCACCAGGTTGATCGTTTCCCCGATCAGCCGCTGGAGCATGGTCTGCATCCCGGCCACGATGCTGTTCAGGTCGAGCACCTTGGGCGCCAGCACCTGCTTGCGGCTGAAGGCGAGCAGCTGGCGCGTGAGCGTGGCGGCCTGGTCGGCGGCCTCGCGGACGCCTTCCGCGTTCTTGCGCAGCGGATGGTTCGGCGGGAGGCGCCGCAGGATCAGGTCGCCGTCGCCCCGGATGACCATGAGCAGGTTGTTGAAGTCGTGCGCGATGCCGCCCGCGAGCTTGCCGACCGCGTCCATCTTCTGGGCCTGCCGCAGCTGGTCCTCGCTCGCGCGCAGGGCCTCGTCGGCGCGCTTGAGCTCGGTCAGGTCGACGGTGAGGCCGCGGAGCTGCCCCGCGTTTCCCGGCGCGTCGGGCACGACGTGAACGATGTCGCGCAGCCAGACGATCTCGCCGGTGGCCGTGAGCGCTCGGTACTCGAGCTCGTGGTCCTCACCGCGGGCGAGCGCCGCGCGGCACTTGGACATCACCTTGACCCGGTCCTCCGGGTGGATGCGCTTGCTGAAGAAGTCCGGCTCGTCGAGCCAGCGGTCGGTCGGGAACCCGAAGACCGTCTGGGCGCGCTGGCTCACGAAGGAGAAGCGGAGGGTAGAGGCGTCCGCCTCCCACACGATGGCGTCGAGTCCCTGCACCAGGTCCTGGAATCGCTGCTCGGATTCCTTGCGCGCCGCCTGCAGGCGCTCCTCCTCGGACAGGTCCTCGACGATGAGCAGCAGCCGCGCCTCCTCCTGCTCTTCGATGCGGATGCTCGTGATCGTGACCCGCACCCGGCGCGTCTCCTGCCGGTGGAGGACCTGGAACTCGAAAGGGAGGTCGTGCTGCGCCGAGCCCGACTGCATCACCTCGCGCGCCCGGCGCACGAGTCCCTCGGCACGCACGAGGTCCTCCAGCTCGCGCCCCATGACTTCGTCGCGGCGCAGAAAGAAGGACTCGAGGAAGGAGCGGTTCGCCGAGAGCACCCGCAGGTTGGCCGACAGGAGCAGCAGTCCCGAAGGCACCGAGGCGACGATCTTCTCGGCGTAGCCCTTCAGGTTGAAGATCGCGCGCTCCTGCTTCATCTGCTCGCGCAGGAGCGACGCGCGCTGGCCCTGGCGCCACAGGCTGAGCAGCAGGCCCCCGAGCGCCAGCGTCAGGAATGCCGCGCCGAAGCCCGCCAACCTGCCCGCCTGGTAGAAGTCCGCCAGCGCCTCCTCGCGGTCCACCTTGAGCACGAGGCCCCAGCCGGCGGGGGCGATCCAGCGGGTGGCCGCGAAGACAGGCGCGGCGCGGTAGTCGAAGACCTCGCGGAAGGTGTCGCGGCCCTCGGCGGCGCGCTTCGCCAGCGGTCCCAGCGTTTCGAGCGAGCGGTCCACGGCGGACCACCCGGCGGTATCGCCCTTGAGCGGGGAGATATAGGAAGGCTTGACGCCGTCCGACCGGAAGAGGAGGGTCTCGCCGGTCTTGGTCGGCACTGTCTCGTCCGTCAGGAGCGGGAAGAGCCGCGTCTCGGGTCTCATCACGAGCGAGACGACGCCCATGACCGGCCGCGCGGGGTCGGCCCCGCCCTCGGCGAAGACGGGCACGCTCATGAGCAGGAGCTTGCGCGTGGGCTCCTCGACGAGATCCACGCGCATCGTGCGGGTCCGCGCGGCGACCACGGCGGCCTCGCTGTTGTCGCGTCCGAGCTCGGCGGCGCCGGTGGAGCGCGCGAGGACGTGCCCCTGAGTGTCCAGGAGCGAGATGCCCGCGTAGCCGTACGCGGCGGCGACGCGGTCGAGCTGCGGGATGATCTGGCTGCGGACGTCGCCCCCCCGGCCCTCGAGCATGAGCGCGCGCACGGCAGGGGACGCGGCGAGCACATCGGCGTCGGCGTGACGCGCGTTGAACCAGTCGGAGACAAGGCGCGCGCGCCCCTCGGCGATGGCGGTGACGCGGGCCTGCCAATTGGCGAGGACGGTCTGGCGCTCGTTCTCGATCTGGTACCAGATGAACGTCGAGATGAGGGCGGTGCCGAAGAGGAACGCCGCGAGGTAGCCCCAGGGGAAGCGCTCGCGCGCGTGTGTGCGCGCAGGCCGCGTTCCTCGCGGAGCGTTCACCGCTTGGATCGGCAGCTGGGTGAGGTCACGGCGGCTGTTCATGCGTGAAGCTCCCAATTGGTCCCTGCTCCGGGAGCTTCCTAATAACAAGGATGCTCCGTTCGTTCAGGTTACGAGAGTTTGAGCTAGAGGACAAGGTTTATGGCCCAAGGCGCCGCGCCGCGTCAAGTCCACCCTGCCGCCAGCGCGAAAGCAGCGAAAAGCCCCAATGACGCCAGGCGGTTGCGGTATGGTTTCGGACATGCCAACCATCGACGCGATCCGGCTCGAAAGCACCGCGACACGCATCTTCGAAAAACTCGGCGCGCCCACTGGCGACTCCGCCTGGATCGCCCACCTGCTCGTGCTCGCGAACCTGCGCGGTCACGACTCCCACGGCGTCATCCGCATCCCGCAGTACGCCCAGGCCGTGAAGACAGGCGGAATCGACCCGAAATCACCCGTGACCGTCGTCGCCGAGACGCCCGTGACCGCCCGCCTGGACGGCGGCCGCGGCTTTGGCCAGGTAGTCGCCCGGCGCGGGATCGAGCTCTGCATCACGAAGGCCAAGGCCTCCGGCCTCGCCGCCGTCGCCCTCTCGCGCACGACGCATGTCGGCCGGCTGGCCGACTACGCCGAGATGGCGGCCGCGCAGGGACTGGTCGGCATGCTCTGGGTCAATGCCGTCCATGGTCTCAACGTGGCGCCGTGGGGCGGCGCCGCGCGACGGCTCGGCACCAATCCGCACGCCATCGGCATTCCGGGCGCGGGTGGGCCCGCCATGGTGCTGGACTTCGCGACGAGCGTGGTGGCCGAGGGCAAGATGCGCGTGAAGAAGAACCGCAAGCAGCAGGCGCCGCCGGGCTGGTTCATCGACGCCGAGGGCCGCCCGGCGACCGATCCCGAGATCTTCTACGGCGATCCGGTGGGCTCGCTGCTGACGGCCGGCGAGCACAAGGGCTACGGGCTCTCGCTCGCCGTCGAGATCCTGGGCGGCATCCTCACCGGCACGGGCGCGGCCGGCCCCGGCCCCGGCCTCTTCGCCAACGGCACGCTCATGATCTGCCTCGACGTGGCCCGCTTCGTGCCACTGCCCGAATTCCACGCGCAGGTCGCCGCGCTCTTCGGCTGGGTCAAGTCGGCGCCGCTCGCTCAGGGCTCGAAGGAGATCCTCATCCCGGGCGAGCCCGAGGCGCGCCTCGAAGCCGAGCGTCTCCGAGACGGCGTCCCCGTGGAAGACGAAACCTGGAACCAGATCGAGGGCGTCGCGGCAGAGCTCGGCGTTCGTTAGCTTCCTACGGCGCGCGGGGCCGGGCGGCGGGCACCTCCCGCGGACCACACTGACTCGCATCCCGCTGTCCGCTCTCTACGCCGCCACGAGATTTTCGTTGTCGGCTTCGAGAGCCTCCGCAGAAGATATGGGTCCGCGGGAGGTGCCCGCCGCCCGGCTCCGCGCGCCTCGCCCGCGGTGAATCGCACATCATCGACTTAGCGGTGAGGGCGCCCCCAGCCCCGCCCGGGTCAGTTCCCTCCAGCAGAACGCTAGGGGAACAGCCGTTCGATGTTCTTCGTGGCGATTTTGTCGGCGACGTCGGGGGGGAGTTGCTGGAGAAAGCGGCGGGCCTCGGCGGCCATTGCCACGACCTGCTCCCACCGAGACGTCGTCCACGTGTCGCTGCCGAGCATGAAGCGGTCGGCGTGGCGGATCAGGAGCGCGCGCCAGGCCGGGTCGAGAGTGCCGCCCGGCGC
>JBKPBU010000153.1:0-3998 GCA_046727015.1 Candidatus Methylomirabilota bacterium
GTGGGAGGAGGTGCCGGCCGATGTCATCGCCCAGGCTCTGGAAGAGGCTCCCGCCGATACGCCCGAGGAGCCGGAGCCTGCGACAGTGCTCCAGATCGAAGAGCCCGTGGCGGCCGCCGCTCCGGCGCAGGCGCGTCCGGCGGACGAGGCGTTCAAGCTGCCGGCCGTCCAGGAAACCATGGACGCCCTCGAGAGCCAGGACTTCCTCGACCGTCTCTGGGTCAAGGATGCGTCCCTGTGGAAGGGCGAGACCGCGGCCATCCGCAACCGTCTCGGATGGCTGACCTCGCCCACCATCATGCGCGGTCACTCCGACGACATCAAAGTCTTCGCGGACGAGATCCGGAGGCTGCAATTCACGCACGTGGTGCTGCTGGGCATGGGGGGCGCGTCGCTGTGCGGTGATGTCTTCAACCTGACCTTCGGCTCCAAGATGGGATTCCCTGATCTCATATTGCTCGACTCGACCGATCCGGCCGCGATCAAGCACACCTTCGACCGCCTCAACCTGACGCGCACGCTCTTCATCGTCGCCACGAAGTCCGGCACCACCACGGAGACCCTGTCGCTCTACCAGTTCTTCCGCGGGCAGGTCGAGGCCTCGTCGGTGCCGCGCGCCGGCGTCCACTTCGTTGCCATCACCGATCCAGGCCGACCGCTGGACAAGCTCGCGACCGAGTCGGGCTTCCGCCGTACTTTCCTCAACCCGGCCTCGATCGGCGGGCGCTACTCGGCCCTGTCCTTCTTCGGCCTCGTGCCCGCGGCGCTCATCGGCATCGACATCAAGATGCTCCTCGACCACGCTCACGCCATGGTCGAGGCCTGCGGCAACGCGGTGGGCGCCCGCGACAACGCCGCCGTCCGGCTCGGCGCCGCCCTGGCGGGGTTGGCCAAGGCCGGCCGCGACAAGGTGACGTTCGTGCTCTCGCGCAAGCTCCGTGGGCTCGGCCCCTGGATCGAACAGCTCCTCGCCGAGTCGCTCGGCAAGGACGGCAAGGGCCTGGTGCCCGTGGACGACGAGCCCCTCGGCTCGCCCGCCGTCTACGGCGAGGATCGCGTCTTCGTGGCCGTGACGCTCGAGGGGGACACCAGCTACGACGCCGAGCTGAACGCACTCGAAGACGCGGGCCACCCCGTGATCCGCATCGGGCTCCGGGAGCCGCTCGAGGTGGGGGCGGAGTTCTTCCGCTGGGAGCTCGCGACCGCCGCCGCCGGCGTCGTGCTGGGCGTCAACCCCTTCGACGAGCCCGACGTCACACGCGCCAAGGAGAACACCGCGTCGCTGCTCGGGGCGTGGAAGAAGAGCAAGAAGCTGCCGGAGTGGCCGGCCGACGCCGAGGAAAACGGTGTCGTCCTCATGACCAACTCGGGCAAGAAGCCGGCCGGCCTCTCACAGGGGCTCCAAGCCTTCCTGGGACAGGTCCAGGCGGGCGACTACATCGCGCTGCAGGCGTACCTGGCGCCGACTGCCGACACGTGGAGCAGGCTCCAGGAGCTCCGCACCCTGCTGCGGGACCGCCTCAAGGTCGCAACCACGGTGGCCTTCGGTCCGCGCTACTTGCACTCCACGGGCCAGATGCACAAGGGCGGACCCCCGAACGGCGTCTTCATCCAGTTAACGGGCGAGGACAAGGAGGACATGGCCATTCCGGGAGCGGGCTACGGCTTCTCGACGCTCAAAGCCGCGCAGGCTCTGGGCGACCTCCAGGCCCTGCGCGACGCGGGACGACGGGTGATTCGCGTGCACCTTAGGGGGAAGCAGACGCAGGGCGTCGAGCAGCTGATCCTGCTGGTGCAGAAGGCGATCAAGAAGAAGTGACCCGGGCCGCGCCCGGGTTACTTCGGCTGGCCGTTGGTAGGCACGGCCCGCGTGGCGGACATCTCGACCCAAGTGTTGTACCAGCCCTCGTAGATGACGACCTGGAGCGAGCTGCCGGTCTTCTCGTAAATCTGGGTGATACCCTTGTTGGAGGCTGTCGTGGCCGAGAGGTTTCGCCAGCCGTTGGCCTCGAGCGTCGTCCGGAAGGCCAACGCCAGGCTTTCGACCTCTACCCGGCCCTTGTAGAAGAGTCGAGCGGCCTTGACCGACGGGGACTCGATGATAGTGGACTTGTTCAGGTCGACGGTGAGACCCTTGGGAACCGGAATGTCCTCGAACTCGCTGCGCTGGACACGCGGCGGGTTGGACGCGCAAGCCGTCGCGGCCAGCAGGCAGAGCGACAGGGCAAGGATGCGATGCATGGCTAGTACCTCCTGGCAGTCATCCTACAACCAGTGGGGGTGGGCCACAAAGTTTTTGGCCTGGACCCTGGTCGTGGCGCTCTTGGCCGGCTGCGCCTCGACGCATGTCCCGCCCATGGGCTATCAGGGCAAGGCCTTCCGCCCGGAGCCCGACGAGCGGCAGCTCTGGAGCGATGCCGACAAGGAGGAAGAGAAGCTCGCCAAGCTCGGCAAGACCTATGACGATCCCCTGCTCGAGGATTACCTGGCCGGGGTGGCGGCCAAGCTCGTGCCCGAGCAGGCCCAGCAGGCGGGGGCGCCCGCCCCCCGCATCGCCGTCTTCCGCGATCCGACACTCAACGCTTTCGCCATGCCGAACGGCAAGGTGTATGTCCACACCGGGCTCCTGAGCCGCGTCGAGAACGAGGCGCAGCTGTCCATGATCCTGGGGCACGAGCTGACGCACGTGACGAACCGGCACGCGCTCATGTTCAACCGCGACGCGCAGAACAAGCAAATCTGGCTCACGGCCCTTGCCATCGCGGCCTCCCTCGGGGTGGCGGTCGCCACCGGCAGCCAGACCTCGAAGGGCAACTACGTCACGGCCGAGGTGCTGCGGACGACGTCGAACATCTTCCTCGGGCTCGGCCTCCAGCTGGCCTTCATCGCGTCCGTCAACGGCTTCGGGAGGGACCTGGAGCGCGAAGCCGATCGCGAGGGGATGGAGCGCATGGTCCAGGCCGGCTACGACCCGCGCGAGGCGCCACGCGTGTTCGCGCTCCTCAAAGACGACCACGGCGACGGCAGCAAGCTCGAGAATTTCTTCTTCGGCAACCACCCGCGGCTCGACGAGCGTATCGCCAATACCCAGGAAGTGCTGAAGCGGAATTACCCGGAAGCGCAGACGGACTGGGGTGTCCGGAACACGGACGAGTTCGCGATGCGCACCCGCACCGTCGTGCGTGAGAACGCGGCCCTCGACATCCGCGCGGGCCGCTTCGGGCTGGCCAAGGCCCAGCTCGACCGCGTGCTGCCGCTGGCGCCGAAGGACCCGACGACCCATCTCTACTACGGCGATCTCTACAGGCTTCAGGCCCAGCGCGCCAGGAACCCCGCCGACAAGCCCGCGCTGGTTGCCCAGGCGCTCGAGGCCTACGACCGCGCGGCCTCGCTCGACCCGACCTACCCTGACCCCTTCCGGCAAATGGGCTTCCTCTACTACCAGAGCAAGCAGCCGGAGAAGTCGAAAGAGGCGTTCCGGAAGTACCTCGCCCTCAAGCCGGATGCGCCGGACGCCCGCAGGATCAAGGAGTACCTGGTCGAGCTGGAGCGGTGACGCGGCGCGCGCGCCTCCGGCTCGCCGTCGCCGGTTTCACGGTGGCGGCGCTGATGATCCTGGCGGTGGCTGCTCTCCAGCCCGCGCTCCGCCTGGTCGGCCGGGCCCTCGTCGTGGAGGACGCGCTCGCGGCCTCTGATGCCCTCGTGATCGTGGCGGGCGGCATCCCCGACCGGGAGGCCACCGCCGCCGAGCTCTACCGCCGAGGCTGGGCGCCCCTCGTCGTCCTCTCCAACAACTTCACGCCCGATCGGGTCCGCGAGCTCATCACCCTGGGCGTGCGCCGCCTCGACTACCAGGGCGAATCACGCCTCGTCCTCGAGAAGCATGGGGTGCCGGCGGAGGCCATCGTCGCCCTGTCCGTCCCGGTCAAGACCACGGAGGCGGAGCTCAAGCTGGTCGCCGAGGCAGCGCGGGCCCGGGGCTGGCGACGGGTCATCCT
>JBKPBU010000154.1:0-4141 GCA_046727015.1 Candidatus Methylomirabilota bacterium
GGCGACGACGCCGCCCGAATGGAGGCCGAGGAGCACGTGGAGCTGGCGCGCACCTACACGCAGTACCAGACGCTCATGGCGCGCCTCGGCCAGATCGACTTCGGCGACCAGATCGTGGAAGTGCTCCGACTCTTCCGTACCCGGCCGCACGTCCTCAGACGCTGCCAGGAGCGCTATCGCTTCATCCTCGTCGACGAGTTCCAGGACACCAACTACGCGCAGTTCGAGGTGGTCAAGTTCCTGGCCGCGAAGCACCGGAACGTGACGGTGGTCGGAGATGATGACCAGGCCATCTTCCGCTTCCGCGGCGCCTCGATGAGCAACATCCTCGATTTCGACCGGACGTATCCCGGTGCGAGGAAGGTCGTGCTCCTCGAGAACCGTCGCTCGCCGCAGACCGTGCTGGACGCCGCCTACGCGCTGATCCAGCACAACAATCCGGACCGCCTCGAGGTGGCGCAGCATATCGACAAGAAGCTGGTCTCGACCGGGCCCGACGGCAGGCCGCGCGTGGGACTCCCACCCCAACACCTCACCTTCGACACCGTATCGAGCGAATCCGATCGGGTGGCGGAGATGATCGCCGAGGAGCACGCGCGGGGCAGGGCATACCGCGACTGCGCCATCCTCGTCCGCGCGAACCATGACGCCGACGCGTTCCTGCGCGCGCTCAACCTGCGCGGCATACCCTGGACGTTCTCGGGCAACGCGGGACTCTACGGCCGGCCGGAGATTCGCCTCCTGATCGCGTTCCTCCGGAGCGTGGCTCACACCGACGATTCGGTCAGCCTGCACTACCTTGCCTCGTCGGACATCTACCAGGTGCCGATCGTGGACCTGACGGAGTGCGCGACCTACGCCGATCGGAGGCACCGGACGCTCTTCCATGTCCTGCGGCAGGTGCCCTCGGATCTCGACGTGAGCGAGGAAGGGCGCGGGGCCATCGGGCGGCTCGTGGCGGATCTCGAGCGCTACATGGAGCTCTCGCGCGAGACGCCCACGGGCGAGCTCCTCTACCAATTCCTGGTGGACTCGGGTCTGATGACCCGCTACGCGAAGGCGCCGGCCGAGCAGGAGCAGGAGGTGCAGAACGTCAGCAAGTTCTTCACGCGCGTGCGCGACGCTTCTCGCGTGCTCCAGTACGACAACGTGCGCGAGTTCGTCAACCACCTGGACGCCTTGATGGATGCGGGCGACGACCCCGCGCTCGCCGAGGCCGATACCGACATCCCGGCCGTCCAGGTGCTCACCGTCCACAAGGCCAAGGGCCTCGAGTGGCCGCTGGTCTTTCTCGTCAACTGCATCCAGGAGAAGTTTCCGACGCGGCGGCGCGGCGACGCGCTCGAGATGCCGCTCGGGCTGATCAAGGACACGCTGCCCACCGGCGACTTCCACCTCCAGGAAGAGCGCCGGCTCTTCTACGTCGGCATGACGCGGGCGAAGGAAGCCCTCTATCTCACCGGCGCCGAGGACATGGGCGGGCGCAAGAAGTGGAAGACGAGCCAGTTCGTCGTCGAGGCGCTCGACCTGCCCAAGGAGGCGGCGCGCCCCTTCACGGCCAATGCCATTGAGGCGCTCCTCCGCAACGCGCCGCCGCCCGCGCCGGAGTACGGCAGCACAGCCCCGATCCCGCCCGAGCAGGAGCTGACGGTCAGCCACAACCAGGTGGACGACTACGAGACCTGCCCGCTCAAGTATCAGTACATCCACATCAAGCGCATCCCGCTGCGACAACACCACAGCGTCGTGTATGGCAGCGCCATTCACAAGGCGGTCGAGTTCTACCTGCGGCGTCGGGCCGTGGGGAATTTCACTTCGCTGGATGACTTCTTGAAAGCCTTCGACGACGCGTGGCGAAACGAGGGATTCCTCACGCGCGAGCACGAGGAGCAGCGCAAGCGCGCGGGTGTCGAGGCGCTGACGCGCTTTTACCACGAGGAAGAGGCGTCGGGTCAGAAGCCGACGGAGGTGGAGAGCGAGTTCGGCTTCACGCTGGGCCCGACCCGCGTGCGGGGGCGCTTCGACCGGGTCGACGATACACCGGAGGGCACGGTGGTCATCGACTACAAGTCGAGCGACGTGACCGACCAGAAGAAGGCCGACCAGCGCGCGAAGGAGAGCCTTCAGCTCAAGATGTACGCCCTCGCCCAGAAGGAGATGACCGGCCGCATGCCGGCCTACGTCGAGCTCCGCTTCCTCGAATCGGGGCTCACGGGCCGTTACAAGCCCACCGAGGAGGACCTTAGCGAGGCGATCGAGGCGATCGAAGCCGCCGCCGCCGGCATCCGCGCCCGCCGCTTCGACGCGACGCCCGGCTACCAGACCTGCCGCTACTGCGCCTACAACCAGATCTGTCCCAGCACCGCCACGCGGGAATAACTCTTTCTCCTCTCCCCCTTGGGGAGAGGGCAGGGTGAGGGGAGTGCAATGAAGCTCAAGGCCAACGGCATCGAGATCAACTACGACAAGCAGGGCAGCGGACCCGTGGTGACGCTGAGCCACTCGCTCGCCTGCAACCTCCACATGTGGGACGCGGAGGCCAAGGCGCTGGCCGGACGCTACACGGTGCTGCGCTTCGACACGCGCGGCCACGGGGAGACGAGCGCGCCCGAGGGCGCGTATTCGCTCGATCAGATGGCCGACGATCTCAAGGGCTTGCTCGACGGGCTGGGTATCAAGGAGACGCACTTCGTCGGGCTCTCCATGGGCGGCATGATCGGGCAGACCTTCGCGCTCAAGCACCCGGCCATGATCAAGAGCCTGGTCCTGTGCGACACGACCAGCCGGTATCCGGCCGCGGCGGCGTCCGTCTGGGAAGATCGGATCAAGACCGTCGGGGCCAAGGGCATGGAGCCCATGGTGGCCGGAACGCTCGAGCGCTGGTTCACCGCGCCGTTTCGCGAGCGGCGTCGCGACGTGGTGGAACGGATCGCCGGCATGATCCGCAGCACGCCGCCGGCCGGGTATATCGGCTGCTGCCACGCCATCCCGAAGATCAACGTGACCGACAGGCTCAAGGAGCTGCATTGTCCCGCCCTGGTCATCGTGGGCGAGGAGGATCCGGGCACGCCGGTCGCGATGGCGCGGGACATCCACGCGGCGCTGCCGGGCGCGCAGCTGGCCATTCTCCGGTCGGCGTCGCACCTGTCCAACGTCGAGCAGCCCGAGGAGTTCGACCGCGTGCTGCTGGCGTTCCTCGACAAGGCCTCGGGCAAGAGCGCGCGCTAGGCGGCGACCGCAGCGAGATGGCAGACCGGCCAGGGCGGCAGTGGATACGTCCGCTCCGCCTCTGGTGCGGGCTGATCCTCTTCGCCTACCTGCTCACGCACTTCAGCAACCACGCGCTCGGCCTCGTCTCGCTCGGCGCCATGGAAGAGGGGCGGCTCTGGTTCCTCGCGCTCTGGCGCAATCCGATCGGCGAGACGGCGCTTTTCGGCGCGCTGCTCACGCACTGGCTGCTCGGCCTGTGGCTCCTCTACCGTCGCCGGACCCTCCGCATGCCCGCGTGGGAGGCGACGCAGATCGTCTTCGGGCTCGCGGTGCCGCCGCTCCTCGTCAACCACTTCGTCGGCACGCGACTGGCCAACGCCATGTTTGGCACCGAGGATCTTTACACCCGCTTCGTGCTCAGCGTCTGGGTCCGGGATCCGTGGGCTCTCGCCCGTCAGACGTCACTCTTCCTGATCGCGTGGACCCACGGCTGCATCGGTCTGCACTTCTGGCTGCGGCTTCGCCCCTGGTACCGGCGCATGTTTCCCGTAATCCTCAGCGCGTATGTGCTCGTGCCCGCGCTCGGCTACCTGGGCTTTACCCAAGCGGGTCGGGAGGTGCAGGCACTCGCGCGGGATCCCGGCTTCGTCCAGCGCCTCATGGTCCAGACGCGCAATCCCTCGACGGCTCAGAGGGCCACGCTTGTCAGCTTGCGCGAGGCGCTCTCGAACACCGTGTGGGGTCTTCTCGTGCTCACCTTTGCGGCGCGCGGCGCCCGGGAGATCCAGTCCCGCCGCCGGGCAACGGTCCGCATTTCGTATCCCGGCGGCCGCAGCGTCGCGGTGCCCGTCGGATGGACGGTGCTCGAGGCAAGCCGCTCGGCCGGCATTCCTCACGCCTCCGTCTGCGGGGGGCGGGGACGCTGTTCGAC